>JALSNL010000048.1 GCA_026987055.1 Melioribacteraceae bacterium
TTCCGCTACATTTGAGGAATGCTCCTACAAAATTAATGAAAAGTTTGGATTACGGAAAAAATTATAAATATCCGCACGATTACGAAAATAATTTTGTAAATGTAAATTATATGCCGGAAAATTTGAAGAACAAACAATACTATTTACCTACCGAAAACGGACAAGAAAAAAAACTAAAAGACCGCCTGAAGGCTTTGTGGAAAGGGAAGAAAAAGTATTGAGTGAATGAATGATTGGTTGAATGGTTGATTGAATGATTGGTGTTTTAATAATTTTTTACACTTTTTACTTAAATCAATATTACAATTACTAAAATTTAATATGAAAAAGGCAACTTGAATGCTTTTTTTTGAACCAAATTAATTTGCGATTATCTACCTAAGGATTCGTTCGCTTAATAATTCTTGAATATTCCTTCTTCCGTCAAGTATAGCATGAACATAAATGAAATTGTTTTCAATTTCATAAATAATTCGATAGAATTTATAATGGATTTCCAAATATTTTTTAATTCCGGTTTGTTTTAGTTCTTGAGGAATGTGACCTCTTTCAGGAAAATCTTCAAGTTTATAGCAAGTTTTTTCTAAAGCATTTAAGAGTTTTTCGGCTGCACTAAAACTATCGTTAGTTGTAATGTAATAGAATAATTCTTGCAAATCTTTTTTAGCTTGGGGATCAATTAAAACTTTATATTTTTTCATTTCATTGCAATGATTTTAATTCTTTTCGCAGCGAACTAAATGTAGATTTAATATCAGCTGCTTTTTTATTTTTTATGTTGGTCATTGCAAGTAATTTCAACATTGCCATAGTGTCTTGCATTTTTTCATAAGCTTTTATGTCTTGAACAACAACTTTAGCTTCACCGTTTTGTGTAATAACAAAAGTTTTATTTTTTTTATTTATCTCATCAATAAGATAAGCTGCATTAGCTTTAAGATAACTAATAGATTTTACCGATTCGCTTAATTTCATAAAGAAGTCCTTTTTTAGACTAAATATAGTTTATTAAAGTAATTGTGTCAAGATAATTTTTTTGCTAAGTTGGAATTAATCTATTTATTTTGTTGGTAGTGCTTTTTACTTAGTTGGATAAGTTTAGCCGTGTTTATAAGTATTTGCCCAGTTTGAAATTAATGTAAAAATAATATCTGCAGGGACTACTATAGAATACCCACTATTTGAAATTGTTGAATCATTCCCTTTAATAGTTGGGCTAATCCACGGAATATATTGTGATATGATACCAATAATAAAATATTGCGAGTGTTCTGAATTGATTTTATCAACTTCAATAACAGGCCCACCACTGTTGCCACCATATACATGGCAATCAAGAATTATTGTTCGCAAATCTTTATTTTTTCCAGCAATACTACCTTTTTTTAAAAGTGGTATGTCATAATTTATTTGTGGTATATTTTTTATCCCAATAGCTCTTGGATATCCCATTATATATGCATCATTAGATACAATTACTGAATCAAAAGATTTAATAGATTGAGCTTGAATCATTAATAAACCAGTATTTGAATGTTTCGTTGAAGTAATTGGTTTATAAATTCTTACATCCCCATTTTTAACAACTTCACCAATCCTGATTATAGCCATATCGTATTTTTTATGATATTTAACTAATTTGTCTTTTAATAATTCCCGCAATGGTAGTTGCAAAACATTCTTACTCTTATAATTAAATTCATCAGAGTAAGATATTAGAGTTAATGTGTCCGAAAGAAGCTTGAATGATACATTAGAAAAAATGACATGACGTGCGGTAACAAAATATGTAAAAGCATTATCTCTATAATAAAAACCAGAAGCATATATATTATTATTAGATTTAACCAATACTGGAAGGGTTAAGTTTTGAATAGGTAATAAACTTTTTTGTGCAATATTACCAAATGTAAATACAAAAAAAAATATTACAAACAAAATCTTTGAGTTTAATACTTGATTCATATTTTTCTTTTTAACAACTAACGAATTTGTAAATAACTAGCCCAAACACAACAACCAGAGTTAAATTACACAGTTTACAATTATAAAGCAAACTAAAATAAAATGACAGAATTTAATACTACTAAAAAAGCGAATTGACATAACAAACAAATTAACTTGAGTGCTTTATATTAGAAACAACCATAATAAGCTGCTTTAAAATATTTCTAATTGTTTTTTTAATAAAAGAGATAATGTAAGTTTAATTGTTTCAAATGTAAGTGAACCACCTTTTGTTTTAATATATTTTTTAGCTCTTTCCCAATTTGAATTATTTCTTGCAGCATCTAAAAACTCGTGCCCATGCCACGTAAGTGATTTGGCAGCCCAACCATTTTTCATACTATCTTTTATGTTAATTGCTTCTATTAATCCAGCTTGTTTAAGTAATTTAATATGATAATATATTACATCTTCATCATAAGGTAGGGCTTTCATATCAACCCAACTATCAAGTTTTGGATTTTTTTCAATTTCCAAAAGAATTTGGCGTGCTATATCCATATTTCTTTTCATACTTATCTTTTTACATAAAACTTCACTATTATAATAACTTGCAAATCAAATTATGCTACAGGTATATTTTATAATTGAATCTTGAGATTATTTAATAAGCCCTGTACAATAATAACTACACAAAATTAGTAATTTATTGTTGAAATTTAAAGAATTTTAATAGAAAGTTCTTTTTGAAGTAATACAAAAATAAATTTCATTTAAAAACGATTTAACTCTTGGTTCTTTTATAAACTCAACTTATTATTTATAAGTTTTTTGTAACGTGCGTTATAAAGTTAATCCCAAAATCTTTATTCTTGAACGTAAATGTCTTTCCGTTAAACCGAGCAATCGTGCGGCGGCGCTTTTGTTGCCGTTGGTTCTTGTTAATGCTTCTTTAATAATTTCTTTTTCAAATGTTTTTACTTTTTGTTCATAACCGTCTTCCAAATTTTGCGGATCAAAAATTTTATTTTCGGTAATCGTGTTTACTTGTCCGGGTAAATCGTTTAAGGTAATAAATTCATCTCTACAAAGAACAACCGCACGTTCAATTATATTTTCCAGCTCTCTGATGTTCCCCGGATAATCATATTTCATAAGTTGATCCAAAGCATCCGAAGTTAGTGATTTTACTTCTTTTTGATTTGCGGCGGCATATTTTTTTATAAAGTAATCAATTAAAATAGGAATATCGCTTTTCCTTTTTTTAAGCGGTGGCAAGTTAATTGTAATAACATTCAACCTGTAAAACAGATCTTCACGGAACTCGCCGGCTGAAATCATTTTTTCAATATTTCTATGTGTAGCGGCAACAATTCTAACATCAACATTTATAGAAGTGGTACTGCCTATTCTTTGAATTTCACCGAATTGAATTGCACGTAAAAGTTTAACTTGTGCCGGCAAAGGAATATCGCCGACTTCATCAATAAAAAGCGTACCACCGTCGGCTTCTTCAAAACGTCCGGTTCGTTGTGCTATTGCTCCGGTAAAAGCTCCTTTTTCATGTCCGAACAATTCGCTTTCCAATAAGTTTTCGGATAGTGCGGAAATATTAACGGTTATAAAAGGTTTATCTTTTCTGTTACTTGAATAATGAATTGCTTTTGCAATAAGTTCTTTCCCGGTTCCGCTTTCGCCGCGTATTAAAACGGTTGCTTTGCTGTTTGCAACTCTACCGGCTGTATTTAAAACTTCTTCCATAATTCCGCTTTGCGAAATAATGGAATCGAATTTGAATTTTTCTTCCAATTGTTTTTTTAACAATTTGTTTTCGGAAATCAGAAATCTTTTTTCTTTTATCCGTTCCAAAAGATTTTCCAGTTCGTCAAGGTCAATAGGTTTTGTTAAGTAATCATAAGCTCCGGCTTTCATAATGTTTACGGCATCTTCCACACTTCCGTAAGCTGTTATAACAACAACATCAATTTCCGGATTAAGTTCTTTTATTTTTTTTAATACTGTGTAGCCATCCCAATTAGGCATTCTGAAATCGGTTAGAACAACATCAATTACATTATTACTAACAACGTCAAAACCTTTTTGTCCGTCTTCCGCTGTGTAAACTTGGTAGTTACGTCTTTTTAAAAAACTTTTTAAGGATTGAAGTTGAGCTTCTTCATCATCAATAATAAGAATCGATAAATTTTTCATTTATAGTTCCCAATTAAAATATCATTCAAAATAATTTTGAAAATTAATAAATTTATGTGTCAGAATTAAATGCTGCTTACGTGCTTCGTTAATATCTTTTGCAGAAATTAATAGGTGAATGTTTTCTTCAATGCTACTAAAAAAAATATGAAGTTGTTGAAATATTGTTTCCGGATAAGATTTATCTAACAAGATGGTTTTTGCGTTATCAAAAACTTCTTTACCAAGTTTATTGTAATCTTTTATGCTGTTCGATTTAAAATTTTGCAATTTATCTGTTAATGAACTAATTACCGAAATTGTATTTTTATGTAATTTCCATTTTTTATTATTGTTTAATTTTAATGTTCCGTGTTCCGTCATCATTCCCATTTTAGAAGTATTGCCGAAATCGGTTTCAAATAAAGCTTCCGCAATTAGTTTTATCTCATCGTCTTTGTAACCCAAATGCGGCATAACCTTAAATTTTCTAACCGCACCCGGCATAAGTGTTTCTTTTTCAGTTGGATTTTTTACCCAATTTAAAATTGCATTTACAAAATCCTTCTTTGCCGGAAATGACGGTTTATAATGTTGTTGAACTCTCATCATAGGAGGAGCTATCATTTTATTTCTTTTTGAAGGCTCAGGTTTTGGGAAATGACAAATAAAACATTTTTGTTTCATTAAATTATATCCCTTGGTAGAAACGGAAGCAGATACTATTTTTTGTTCCGCCGCTTTGGTTGTTGTTGTATTCTTTGATTCGTTATTATTATTTGATGTACAAGTAATAAACGTTGTTATTGAAATAAGTGATATGAATAAGATTGAGTAAATTTTCATAGTTGTTCCTTTTGAGAAATTGTTTTTGTATTCCATTAGACATATTGAGAGTGTAAAAATTTTAATGAATATTATACTTTAAGTTTTAATTACTTTTGGTAAATCCAATGTAAAAGTTGTTCCGTTTCCTTCTTTGCTGTTTACGGAAATTGTTCCGTTATGTTCAAAAATAATTTGTTGAACTATGCTTAAACCTA
>JALSNL010000049.1 GCA_026987055.1 Melioribacteraceae bacterium
CCGAACAAAATAAAGTTTTAGAAAAATATTATAAAAATTTTATTAGAGGCGGTGTTAATCTTGATGCAGAACAAAAATCCGAATTTAGGAAATTAAACCAAGAAATTTCTCTGTTATCATTAAAGTTTGGTGAAAATGTTTTAAAAGAGAATAACAAATTTGAACTTATAATTACCAACAAAAAAGATTTATCCGGTTTGCCGGATGGTGTAATTCATTCCGCGGTAGAAACGGCAAAAGAAAAAGGTTACAAAAACAAATGGGTTTTTACTATTCAAAAACCAAGCATGATTCCATTCTTGCAATATTCCACTCAAAGAAAACTACGTGAAAAAATTTATCGTGCGTATTTTACAAAAGGAGACCACAACGATTCATTGGATAATAAAAAGATTATTTTACAACTTACATCTTTAAGACTTAAACGTGCAAAAATACTCGGTTATAAAAATCACGCAGAATATGTTTTGGAAGAACAAATGGCAAAGAATCCTAAAAATGTTTACAGCTTATTAAACAAAGTCTGGAAGCCTGCATTAAAAAGAGCCAAATCCGAACGGGACGAAATGCAGCAATTAATTTACGACGAAGGGAACAACTTTAAACTTAAACCTTGGGATTGGTGGTATTATGCCGAAAAATTAAAAATAAAAAAATATAATTTAGACGAAGAAGAATTACGTCCTTACTTCAAACTGGAAAATGTTATTAAAGGTGTATTCGGTTTGGCAACCAAACTATTTGGCATTCAATTTATAGAAAGAAACGATATTCCCAAATATCATCCGGATGTAAAGATTTTTGAAGTAAAAGAAAAAAACGGCAAACATATTGGAATTTTATATACGGATTATTTCCCTCGTGCAAGTAAACGCAGCGGTGCTTGGATGGATGAGTTCCAACGCCAACACAAAGTAAACGGAAAAATGGTTTATCCCATTATTTATAACGTTGGAAATTTTACAAAACCGACAAAAGACAAACCTGCACTTTTAAGTCTTGACGAAGTTCATACTTTATTTCATGAATTTGGTCATGCTTTGCACGGTTTACTTTCCAATTGTAATTATGAATCTGTTGCCGCAACGGAAACACCGCGAGATTTTGTTGAATTTCCGTCTCAAGTAATGGAAAATTGGGCACTGCACCCCGATGTGTTAAAAACCTATGCAAAGCATTACAAGACCGGAAAAGTAATTCCACAAAAACTTATTCATAAAATAGAAAATGCAAGTTTGTTTAATCAAGGTTTTGAAACAGTCGAATATCTCGCCGCTTCTTTTTTAGATATGGATTGGCATACAATTGAAAAAAATGTAAAAGATGTTGATGAATTTGAAAAAAAATCAATGGAAAAGATTGGACTAATTAAAGAAATTATTCCACGATACAGAAGCACATATTTTCGGCATATTTTTTCCGGCGGATATTCTGCCGGTTATTATAGTTATATTTGGTCTGCTGTTTTAGATGCCGATGCTTTTGATGCTTTTGTAAAATCCGGAAATGTTTACAATAAGGAACTTGCAAAAAAATATAGAAAATATATACTAGCTTCCGGCGGAACGGATGATTCTATGGTACTTTATAAAAAATTCAGAGGGAAAGCTCCTTCAATTGAACCCTTGCTTAAAAAGCGAGGACTTGATTAGCAAATGTTTTTAGAAAATAAAATTTGTGTAAATTTAAAGTGATTATAAAGGAAAATTTATATAAGTGAATATTTTTAGAAAAATTTATATCAATTATTTATCTAAATTAACTCCGCAAACAATTCTAGTTTTGTCGTTTGCTTCGGTAATATTTTTGGGTGGCATTTTATTAATGATGCCTTTTTCATTAAATGGAACAAGTATTTCATTTGTAGATTCCCTTTTTACTTCTGCTTCGGCAACTTGCGTAACCGGACTTATTGTTGTTGATACGGCAACTTTTTTTTCCAGAACCGGACAAATTATTATATTGGCATTAATTCAAATTGGCGGAATCGGCGTAATGTCTTTTTCGGTTTTATTTCTCTTTTTCTTAAAGGGAAAATTCGGAATTGGAAGTAGAGAAATTATACAAGAAACTCTTTCCTTTTTTGATACTATTGATGTTAAGTCGCTTTTGAAATCCGTATTTATTTTTACAATTACAATAGAAGGAATAGGAGCTTTTCTTTTAACAATAAGATTTATGTTTGATATGCCTTTTGGTACCGCACTTTATCAAGCAATATTTCATTCCGTTTCCGCTTTTTGTAATGCCGGTTTCAGTACTTTTTCAGATAATTTAATGCAATATCAATCCGATATTTTTGTAAACGTTATTATTATGTTGTTAATAATTTTAGGCGGCATCGGTTTTATTGTACTTTACGAGTTTAATAAAATGGGAATTAAAAATTTTGATTTCCAAAAATTTTCACTGCATTCTAAAGTTGTAATTAAAATGTCTATAGCTTTAATTTTTATTGGAGCAATCTTATTGTTTTTATTTGAATATAATGTTTCCATGAAAGACCAAAATTTATATTCAAAAATTCTGGCATCGTTTTTTCAATCCGTTAGTGCACGAACAGCCGGTTTTAATACAATAGATATTTATTCCTTATCTATGCCTGCATTATTTACAATTATTGTTTTAATGTTTATCGGTGCATCTCCCGCATCTGCCGGAGGCGGTATTAAAACGGCAACTTTAGCTGTGGTTAATGCTTTTATCTGGTCAAAGCTTAAAGATTCTAAAAATGTAAATATCGGTTTTCATAGTTTACCATTTAAGGTTATATCCAAAGCAATTATTATTGTTGTTTTTGCTATAACAACCATTGTATCGTTTTCTTTTTTAATTACAATAATTGAATTACATAATATTCCGTTTAGTTCAAATGCAGATAGATTTTTACAAGTATTTTTTGAAGTTGTTTCAGCATTTGGCACGGTTGGTTTATCTACCGGTATTACAGCCGATTTTTCTAATGCCGGAAGAATTTTAATCACAATTTTGATGCTTATAGGCAGAGTTGGTCCGCTTACAATTGCTTCGGCAATAGGAAGCAAAAAAACAAAAGATATTAAATACGCAAAAGAAAATTTATTAGTAGGATAAAAAATGAAAAACATAGCAATTATCGGTTTAAGCAGTTTCGGTTATTATTTATGTGAATCTTTAAGTTCACACGGTTTTAACATAATGGCAATTGATATTGTTGAAGAATCGGTAAATAAAGTAAAGCCGTTTGTTCGCAAAGCTGTTATTGGTGATGCAAGAGATAAAAATTTTTTATTACAGTTGGGTATTGCGGATTTTGATACCGTAATAATATCCGTTGGCAGTAAAATGGATACAAGCATTCTGGTTACACTTTATATGAAAGAATTGGAAATAAATGAAATTATTGCCAAAGCCACAAGCGAAGACCATGCAAAAATATTGGAAAAAATCGGGGCAACCAGAATAGTTTTTCCCGAACGCGATGTAGCAAAAAGAATGGCTCATACGCTGGCATCACCAAACTTTTTGGAATTTATTCCGCTAACGGAAGGATTCAGTTTAATTGAAATAACCCCGCCTCCGGAATGGATGGGGAAAAAACTTATGGAGCTTGAATTAACCAGAAAATATAATATACAAATTTCTATGATTAGAGAAATTATACCGGAACGTGTTGTTATTCCCAATGGAGAATTTGTTCTTAAAGATAGCGATATACTTTACGTTATTGGTGATAATGATAATTTAAATTCTTTACAAAAAGATATTAGTTAAAATTCAATACCCTTTTTTAACTGACTTTACCGGAAAAAAAATAGGGCTATCAGTAAAATAATTATAGACAGCCCTAAAAATAAAATGTAAATATTTTAATATTTAGTTAATTCCGAATAAAAGACCAAGCTCCATTGTTAAATGAGCTTTTGAGCCGTTATTATTTATAATATTATATTTTAAATTTCCGTCAACTTTGAAGCCATCACTAATTTCATAAACTGCACCGCCACCAAAACCAAAACCAAAATCTACATTAGTAGCACCTTTATATTTAGTTTCAACATTATTTATAGTAATAGAATAATCAGAGATACCAAAAATATGTAATCCGGCTTCTATTAAAGCATAAGGCATTAAATTACGCTGAGGGAAATAGAGTCTGGCCCCTATCATAACAGGAATAGATGTAAAAGATCCATCTGCTTGAGCTTTGAAATTCTCTGTTATTGTTGGAATATCTCTTCCCCAGGATATAAAACCAATAGAACCGGTTGCTTCAAATTTTCTGGAAATGCCGTAGATAAAATTACCTTTTATTCCGAATCCCATAGTTGCAATATCATTAAATTCTGCTATCGGAATAGAAAAAATAGCATTTACTCCGACATAGATTGGGTTTCTTTGAGCATTCATAAAAGTAGTGGTAAATAATAATAAAGCAATGGAAGCCAATAGTTTCTTCATAGCAAATCCCCTGAAAATATGATAATAACTTACTAATTTATTAAATATAGAAAATACAGATTTTTAATTTAATTTTAAAGAATTATCTATATGGATTATACGAATTAACAAAAAATGCGATACTCAATTAAGAATATCGCATTGAAAAACTATTCAGAGTTGAATTGGTTAATTAGAATTTAAAATCCAATCCCAAATCAAGTGCGGCACCAGTTCCAGCTCCGAATCTTGCGTGAGCTGCCATATTGGGAGAGAACCAATATCTTGCTCCTCCTTGAAATCCAAACCAAATTCCACCGCTAAAACCAGAATTAAGATATTGGTTTAATATACCATTCCCAGCCCAACTTGATGAGCCGGCATTATATGCCAAGGTTAGTCCGAGATAAGGATCAATTTTCCCATCACCTATTTTGAAATGGTAATTTCCTTGTGCTCCAACAACAATATAAGTAAAATTCCAAAATTCGTTACCATAGCTCCAATATCTAAAAATTCCTCCAACTCCAATTAATCCGGGGACATCTTTTATTTTCATTCCGTATTCGTAATTTGCTCCAAAAGACAAAGTGGAACCTAAAAACGAAATACCTATAGAAGGTCCGGCATGGCTTTTACCTTCTTGAAATTGTGCGTTTATACTGCTCGAAACAAAAAACAAAAGGGCTAAAACTAATATTGCTTTCTTCATAAAACATCTCCTTATTTGTT
>JALSNL010000050.1 GCA_026987055.1 Melioribacteraceae bacterium
ATCTCCGCCGCCTTGATACGGAGGCATTTTATCAAGATATTCCGTTTTTCCCCAAAGAACTCCTATGCCGGTTGGTCCAAATACTTTGTGACCTGAAAAGGCATAAAAATCGCAGCCTAATTTTTGCACGTCTATTTTTGTATGTGCAGCAGCTTGTGCTCCGTCAACTAAAACGGGAATGTTGAACTGATGAGCTTTGTTTACAATTTTTTGTATCGGGTTAATTGTTCCAAGTGTATTGGAGATATGAACGATTGATACCAATTTTGTTTTTTCGGAAATTAGTTTTTCAAATTCATCGAATAAAAATTCTCCGGCGTCATTTATCGGAACAACTTTAAGTTTTAAGTTTTTCTTTGCCGCAATTAATTGCCAAGGAACAATATTGGAATGATGTTCCATGTGCGAAATAATTATTTCGTCTCCTTCGTTAAAATGTCCGGCATCTAATAATGAATTGGCTACTAAGTTTATTCCTTCCGTAGTTCCGCGTGTAAAAATAATTTCGGATACGCTTAATGCATTTATAAATTCTTTTATTTTTAGTCTTGAATTTTCATAAAGTTCCGTAGCCAATTCGCTTAAAAAGTGCAAACCCCTATGAATATTGGCGTTTTCATAGGTGTAATAGTTTGAAATGGAATCAATAACAGACTTTGGTTTTTGGGTAGTTGCCGCATTGTCAAAATAAACAAGCGGTTTGTTGTTTACCAATCTGCTGAGAATAGGAAAGTCTTTTCTGACTTCATCAACTTCAAATTTTCTATAAGTTTTAATTTCCGGATTTGCAATATTTTTTGTTTCTAATTCCATTAAAATTCAACTCTTTTTAGATGTTGAAAAATTGTGTGATTTATTTTTTCTCTTAATTGTTCTATTGAAATTTCTTTTACAACATCATCAATAAAAGCGCGGATTAACATAGATCTTGCCAGTTCAAGAGGAACACCTCTTGAGCGAATATAAAAAAGTGCCTCTTGATCCAACTTGCCAACAGTTGCACCGTGGGAACATTTAACATCATCGGCATAAATTTCCAATTGCGGTTTTGAATCCGATATTGCTTTGTTAGAAAGAAGAACGGATTTATTGGATTGAAACGCATTGGTTTTTTGTGCTTCTTTTTGAACTAAAATTTTACCGGAAAATATTCCTTTTGCATCATCGTCTAAAATTCCTTTGTACAGCTCGTTACTGTTGCTGTTGGGTTTTATGTGTTCTATAAAAGTATGGTTATCTATTTGTTGATTTTTATTCCCGAGGTAAAGTCCGTAAAGATTATTCTCAACATTTTCTCCGTCTAATTCCGCATTGATATTATTTCTTGTTATCAATGCTCCGAACGAAAGTGAAAAATGTTTTACAACGCTGGAATTTTTTTGTAGAATGTTAGAGTTTTCAATATGAAAAGCATTGGGCGATTCGTTTTGAATTTTGTAAACATTTAGGTTTGCATTTTCATCAACGGAAATTTCCGTAACTATATTTGTAAAATGTTCGGTTGCTTTTTCACTAACATATTCAAAAATTATTTCCGCTTTTGAATTACTTTCCAAATGTATAAGGTTATGAGGTTGATTTAGTAATTTGTTATTACCCGTTGAAATGTTTATAACGTGAAACGGTTTATCAATTATCGTTCCTTTAGGTAAATAGAGCAGAAAGCCATCGTGTAAAAAAGCAGTGTTAAGTAAATTAAAAATGTTATTATCTTTTTGTAATTTGTTTTTTATGTCGAATAGCTTTTCTAATCTCGTATCGTTTTTATTTAGCAAGTTGCTTAAACTGCCGGCAATAATATCTTTTCCAAAATCCAATCCGGTTGATAATTCCGAATTAAATATTCCGTTAACAAAAACAAATCTGTAAACGTCAAGGTTATCAAGTGTATATTCTTCAATAGTTTCAAGATTTACGGAACTATTAGCCGAAAGCGAGGAAGGTAAAAAATTATTTTTCAGCAAAGGATTTATGTTAATGTATTTCCATTCTTCATCTTTTTTTGTCGGGAATTCCAAAGTCTTAAATTTTTCAATTGCTTTATTACTCAAAGTACTAAAAACGTTTTTGTTTGAAGACTTAAAAAGATTAAAATTATCTACGTACCACTTTTGGTTATCGATTCTATTTTTCATTTATTGCTCCTAAACCGTTTCGGGTTGTTCTTTAATAATCCAATCGTAACCGCGTTCTTCCAATTCCAAAGCCAAATCTTTTGTGCCGGATTTAACAATGCGACCTTTGTACAGAACATGAACAAAATCGGGAACAATGTAATCAAGTAATCTTTGATAATGTGTAACAACAATAACGGCATTGTCTTTACTTTTGTAAGCATTCACACCTTCGGAAACAATTCTTAAAGCGTCTATATCCAAACCGGAATCCGTTTCATCCAAAATTGCAAGTTTCGGGTTTAACATGAGAAGTTGTAAAATTTCATTTCGTTTTTTTTCACCGCCGGAAAATCCTTGATTTAGTGCACGATTGATAAGTGAAGTATCCATCCCAAGTATTTGGGCTTTTTCTTTTAACAAGGATAAAAACTCTTTCGGTGTAAGTTCCGGTTCTCCTTTATGTTTGCGAATTTCGTCCAAAGCAGTTCTAAGAAATATTGAATTACTTACACCGGGAATTTCAATCGGATATTGAAAAGCAAGAAACAATCCTTCTCTAGCACGTTCGTCCGGTTCCATTTCTATAATGTTTTTACCGTCAAAAATAATTTCTCCTTCCGTAACTTCGTAAGCGGAATGCCCTGCTAAAACATTAGCCAATGTACTTTTGCCGGAACCGTTTGGTCCCATTATAGCATGCACTTCGCCGCGATTAACCGTAAGGTTTATTCCTTTTAATATTTCAGTTCCTTCAACATTTGCATGCAGATTTTTAATTTTAATCATTTAATATTTCCTTTATACTTTTTCTAAACTTTTAATTATTTCATACTCAGCAGCGAAAGAAGCATTGTTCTTTTTTTATTTCTAATCTTACTTTCTATTTTAACTGCTCTCAGTATAACATTTGTAAATTTTTTAATTTTTATTTCGTATTCCACCAAACGAACCGGCAAGCAGACCTGATACTCACATCTTGATATTTTATTACCCGACGCTTCCTTCCAAACTAATTGCCAAAAGCTTTTGTGCTTCTATTGCAAATTCCATTGGAAGTTCGTTAAACACTTCTTTGCAAAATCCGTTTACAATCATATTTACAGCGTCTTCCGTAGAAATTCCGCGTTGGTTAAGATAAAAAATTTGGTCTTCGCCAACTTTGGAAGTTGTAGCTTCGTGCTCTACGGTAGCGGAATTATTTTCAATTTCCAAATAAGGGAAAGTATGAGCGCCGCATTTGTTTCCCATTAACATGGAATCGCATTGAGAAAAGTTTCTTGCATTTTCTGCGTTCTTGTTTACCTTTACCAAACCTCTGTAAGAGTTGTTACTTTTGCCTGCCGAAATTCCTTTTGATATAATTGTACTTTTTGTGTTTTTACCGATATGAACCATTTTGGTTCCGGTATCAGCTTGCTGAAAATTATTTGTAACCGCAACGGAATAAAACTCGCCAACGGAATTATCGCCAAGTAAAATACAGCCGGGATATTTCCAAGTAACAGCGGAGCCGGTTTCCACTTGCGTCCAAGAAATTTTGGAATTTTTTCCTTTACAAATTCCGCGCTTGGTAACAAAATTATAAATTCCGCCTTTGCCTTCTTTATCACCCGGGTACCAGTTTTGAACCGTGGAATATTTTATTTCGGCATCATCCAAAACAATAAGCTCCACAACCGCAGCGTGAAGTTGATTTTCGTCTCGCATTGGTGCCGTGCAGCCTTCCAAATAACTAACGTAACTTCCTTCGTCGGCAATAATAAGCGTACGTTCAAACTGTCCGGTATTTTCCGCATTTATTCTGAAATAGGTGGAAAGTTCCATCGGACATCTCACACCTTTCGGAATATAAACGAAAGAGCCGTCGCTGAATACAGCGGAATTAAGTGCTGCAAAAAAATTATCGGTTTGCGGTACAACAGAACCGAGATACTTTTTCACCAAATCGGGATGATTTATTATTGCTTCGGAAATAGGACAAAAAATAATTCCTTTTTCGGCCAAAGTTTCTCTAAAAGTTGTTGCAACCGAAACAGAATCGAAAACAGCATCTACTGCAACACCGGCAAGTTTTTTTTGTTCTTCCAAAGGAATGCCGAGCTTTTCAAATGTTTTCAATAATTCAGGGTCAACCTCATCCAAACTTTCAAGTTCCGGTTTCTTTTTGGGAGCGGAAAAATATATCAAATCCTGATAATCAACTTTTTCGTAATTTACTTTTGCCCAATCCGGTTCTTCCATGGTTAGCCAATGTTTGTAAGCTTTTAATCTCCATTCGGTCATCCATTCCGGTTCGTTTTTTATTTTGGAAATTTTACGAATTATATCTTCGTTCAAACCTTTCGGAAATTCATCTGCTTCAATATCGGAAACAAACCCCCATTTGTAATCGGTTTGAGTAACATCTTCAACAAGTTTTATATCTTCGCGTGTTTCTTCGTTCATTATTTACCTTAGTTTTTCAATTTTATTTTGTAAAGATATAGAAAAATGTTTAATCTTGCAAAAAAAGTCAAGATTAAATAAAAAAGAAGAAAAACAGGGTTGTTTCGGTTTTAAAAACGGCTGTGTATAATTTACTTGTTAAATTTTACAATATCGGCGGTAACCGTACATTTAACAATGTTGAAAAATACAATTATACTGCTATCCCAATTAACCGTAATATTTGCAAGAGCTTGATTTGGTTTGAGCGGATGTTTTTTAAGCATGTCTTGTTTAGCTTTGTTAACAATTGCCGAAGCATTGAATCCACCGATACCTAAAATGTAAAAGGTAGAAGCGGAACCGGAAATATTTTGTTGCGTATAATCAAAATTAGCTTTACTTAATGATGCGGAATTCATCATGTAACCTGAATGAACTACACAACTGCTAAGAAAACCAATAGAAATAACTAAAATTCCCAATACTTTTTTCATGTTAATCTCCTTTGCTGATTTTTTAAAAGATATAAAAATTTATTCGGAATACAAATGCATAAAAATAGTTGAAAAAATATACCATTTGTTAACTT
>JALSNL010000051.1 GCA_026987055.1 Melioribacteraceae bacterium
GGTTGAAGATAATCAAAATTCATTATCAGCCGGTGAACGAGGGCCTTTACTTCTGCAAGATATTTATTTGCAAGAAAAACTTGCTCATTTTGAGCGAGAAGAAATTCCGGAAAGAATTGTTCATGCAAAAGGAGCCGGAGCACATGGAACTTTTACTGTTACAAATGATATTACAATGTACACAAAGGCAAAACTTTTTTCGGAGATAGGAAAGAAAACTGAAACTTTTACGCGTTTTTCTACAGTTGGGGGTGAAAGAGGTTCTGCCGATACAGCACGGGATCCCAGAGGCTTTGCTACAAAATTTTATACAGAAGAGGGTAATTGGGATTTAGTTGGCAATAACACTCCGGTGTTTTTTATTAGAGATCCCTTGAAGTTTCCTGACTTTATTCACACACAAAAAAGGTTGCCGGATTCAAATCTAAAATCTCCTGAAATGATGTGGGATTTCTGGTCAAAAAGTCCGGAATCCTTACATCAAATAACAATTCTTTTTAGTAATCGCGGAACCCCCGATGGTTACAGATATATGAATGGATATGGAAGCCATACTTTCAGTTTTATTAATAGCAAAAATGAACGTTTCTGGATAAAAATACACTTAAAAACTATGCAAGGTATTAAGAACTTATCAGCTGAAGAGGCAACAAGAATCGGAGGTGAAAATCCAGATTATGCAACACAAGATCTATTTGAAGCAATTGAAAAAGGAGATTTTCCAAAATGGAAAATTAAAATTCAAGTAATGCCGGAAATTGAAGCGGAGAATTATCACATAAATCCTTTTGATGTAACTAAAGTTTGGCCTCATAATGATTATCCACTAATTGATGTCGGAATTTTAGAGTTAAACCGTAATCCAATTAATTACTTTGTAGAAGTTGAACAAGCAGCATTTTCTCCGACAAATAAAGTCCCGGGAATAAGTTTTTCGCCGGATAAATTGTTGCAAGGACGACTATTTTCTTACCCTGATGCACAACGTTACAGATTAGGCGTTAATTACAATGCTCTTTCAATCAATGCGCCACGGGGAATTGAAGTTAAAAATAATTATCGTAATGGGTTTATGCGCTTTAATGATAATGGCGGCAACAGTAGAAATTATGAACCTAGCAATTATCTGGTACCAACTGAATCTAAAGAATTTAAAGAACCGCCTTTACGTATTTCCGGAGATGCAGATCGTTACGATCAAAACACTAAATTAAATAATGATTTTGTACAAGCAGGAGATCTTTATCGTATAATGCCTGAAAAAGAGAAAGCAGATTTAGTAAATAATATTATTGAATCGTTGAAAGCGGTATCTAAACCAATTCAATTATTACAATTATCTCACTTTTTTAAGGCTGATGAAAACTATGGAAGATCAATTGCTAAGGGCTTGGGTATAAGTGAAAATGAAATAACACTAAATTAACGTAATAAATAATCAATAAAATAAGGAAAAACAAAATGAAACGTGAAAAAATAATCAAACAGTTAAATCAAAATTTAGCAGATGTACAAGTTTTGTATGTAAAGCTACATAATTTTCATTGGAATGTAAAAGGTCCGCATTTTTTTGCAATACACAATATAACCGAAGAATATTATGATTACTTTGCAAAACAATATGATGACATAGCCGAAAGGATTTTGCAAATTGGAAGTAAACCGTTAACAACAATGAAAAGTTATTTGGAGATATCGAAGGTGAAGGAAATAGAAAAGAATAATTTTTCTGCATCTGAAATAATTAAATTTATAACAAAAGACTTTAATTATTTGTTAAAGGAATTCAAAAAAACATCGGAGTTAGCTGAAAATAATGGAGATGTAACTACTCAAGCACTTGCTGATGGGAATATTGCTTGGTTGGAAAAATCTATTTGGATGTTAAAAGCCAGCATTTAATTAAATTAAGCCGCTAATACGCGAAAAAAAACATTAGCGAATTAGCGGCATTTTATTTATTGGGCAAATAGAAAAAACTTAAGATATTTATATGGTTGTTAAGCAAAATCAAAATATACCCAGCTTTTTCTGGATTTTTCCGAAATAGGTGCACCGGCTGTAAAAAGAATAAGGTCTCCTTTTAAACAAAGATTGTTGTTAAGCAAATATTTTTTTGCAAGTTTTATGCTTTCATTTTGATTATCTATTTCCTCTAAATAAAAAGGTATTATACCATTGTAAAGGTTGAGTATATTTAAGGTATCGAAAGAATTGGAAAAAGCTATTATTTGTGTACGCGGTTTAAATTTAGCAAGAACCTTGGCTTTTCTTCCTTTATGAGTGAATACAACAATTGCAGCTGCATTTATTTGGTTTGCAATATCCGTAAATCCTTTTCCTGTAGCATCAAAAATATTGTCTTCAATTTCAGTAGGGATATCATATTTAACTTTATACTGAAATTGACTTTGAGATTCGGTAGATAATAAAATATCTTTCATTATTTTTATTGCTTCAAGCGGGAATTTACCCGCAGCAGTTTCACCACTTAACATTACTACATCAGTTCCGTCTAAAACAGCATTGGCAACATCGGAAGCTTCGGCTCTTGTTGGAATAGGATGATGAATCATTGATTCCAACATTTGCGTAGCTGTAATAACTAATTTGCCAACAGCATTACATCTGCGTATAATATTTTTTTGAATAATAGGGACTAATTGTGGTGCAAGTTCAACACCAAGATCCCCGCGTGCAACCATTATTCCATCGGCAACTTTTAATATTTCTTCAAAGTTTTCCACCGCTTCGGGTTTTTCAATTTTTGCTATAATCGGTTTAGAATATCCAAGTTCGTTCATATAATTTTTTAATTCAATTATATCATCTGCATATCTAACAAAAGAAAGAGCAACAAAATCAACACGAAATTGTAAAGCGAATTTTAAATTTTGTTTATCTACATCCGTTAAGGAAGGAGTACTTAATTTCATTCCGGGTAAGTTCATACCTTTTTTGGGTTTAAGAATTCCTCCTTCTAATATTTTACAAATAAGTGAGTCTTCTTTAATTTCTATAATTTCTAATCTTATTAAACCATCATCAATAAGAATTGTATTACCAATTGCAGCATCTGTAATTAGTGAACTATATGAACAAGATATTAGATGTTTATCGCCAATAACATCTTTAATTGTTATCTCAATTGTATCGCCCGTATGAATTTCAATTTCCGGTTCTTTTAAGGCTCCAATTCTTATTTTAGGACCCTGTAAATCTTGCAGAATTGGTATAGGTCGTTTGCTTTCTTCGCATACTTCATTTATTTTATAAAAAAGATCCTCAAAATATATTTTGTCACCATGTGAAAAATTTAAGCGGAAAGCACTAACACCGGCTTTGATTAAAGCACTTAATTGTTCTTTTGAATCTGTTGCCGGTCCAATTGTGGCTAGGATTTTGGTTTTTATATTTCTAATCATTATTTCTTCTTCTTTCTTTTTGTTTGGGTAGATTTTTTTGATGAACTTTTTTGTTTGGTCTGTGGGCCATGTTTAAGTTTTTTTCTAAATTCACATAATTGTTTTTCTACTTCGCCAAAAACAGTATTAGTTTGGTATTTATTATTTTTTAATAATTTACCGGCTTTAATTCCTGTAAGAAGTTCAATAGCATCTTCAACTGTACTAATAGAATAAATAGAAAATATCTTCTTTTTAACTGCATCTATTACTTCATCTTTCAACATTAAATCTTTAACATTTTGAACCGGAATAATAACACCTTGTTTACCGGTTAATCCTTTTTCATTACAGACATCAAAAAAACCTTCTATTTTTTCATTAACTCCGCCGATAGGTTGAATTTCTCCTTTTTGATTTATTGACCCTGTAATAGCAAAATGTTGTTTAATAGGAATACCTGAAATACTTGAAATTAAAGCACAAATTTCCGTTACCGAAGCACTATCTCCATCAATCATTCCATAACTTTGTTCAAAAACAAGATTTGCCGTAAAGGAAAGCGGTATGTTTTTTCCAAATTTTTCTCTAAAGTATCCGGTAATAATTAAAATACCTTTATTGTGAGAACTTCCGCTTAGCCCGGCTTCTCTTTCAACATTAATAATGTTTCCGTTCCCTAATGAAACGGATGCTGTTATTTTTGATGGCTTGCCAAACGAATAAAAGTCGCCTCCGTAAACTGCTAGTCCGTTTATTTGTCCTACTTTTTCACCTTCGGTTTCAATTAAAATGGTTTCTTCGTTTATCATTTCTTTTAATTTTGTTTCATACAAACTATGTCTTTCTATAGCGGATTCATAAGCTTTACGGATATGTGAACTTGTAACAATTTGTTCACCAACATCTTTAGCCCAAAAATTACCTTCTCTAACTAAATCCGATATATATGCAAAACGTGTAGTTAGTTTATTTTTTTGTCCGGCATATCTGGCACCATATTCAATTACTTTTGCTAATGCGGAATTATCAAGTTCCATAAGATTTTCTTTAACCACAAGATTTTTAATAACACGGGCATATTCCAAAAGAGTTTGTTCGGTACGCGGCATTTCATAATCAAACTCTGATTTAATTTTAAATATTTTGCCGAAATCATCTTCATAATTGGAAAGCAAAGAATATGTATAGCTATTGCCTATTAAAATTACTTTGCAATTAATTTCAATAGGTTCGGGTTTAATAACACTTGGTGTTAATTGAAAAATTGATGCGCTGTCTCGTATTTCCAACCTGCCATATAATAAAACTCTTTTTAGAGTTTGCCATACACCCGGTTCGTTAATTATATCATAAGCTTTTAAAATAATATAACCACCGTTTGCTTTAAGTAACGAGCCGGCTTTTATTTTTGTATAATCGGAATACCAAACTCCGGAGCCATCGTTGTGTTTTTCAATAAGACCGAAAAGATTTGTATATGATGGCGAAGTTTCAATAACCACAGGCGTTTTTTTTGTTCGCGAATTATCCAGTATTAAATTAACTTGATAATTTTTTAATATTTCAAAGTCAGTGCCGTCTTGAGCAGCGGGTATATTTGGTGATTTTTTAAAAACCGTAAGATTGGAAAAAATACTTTCCGCTGCACGTTCCAAATATTTTCTTACCTTTTTTAACTTATATTTATTTTTTAATTCTTCAAAAGTAGTATTAACC
>JALSNL010000052.1 GCA_026987055.1 Melioribacteraceae bacterium
ACCACAAGTTAGTTGTCATATTACTTATACCGATGAAAACGTTCATAAAATTTTAGAAACCGGTTTTGATCGTTCGCCAATGTTTACCGGCTTAATTAATGGTGCCGGTCCAAGATATTGTCCATCGATTGAAGATAAAATAGTTAGATTTTCAGATAAACCACGTCATCAATTGTTTTTGGAGCCTGAAGGTTTGGATGATGATTTAATTTATCTAAACGGATTTTCTTCTTCTTTGCCGGAGGAAGTGCAGCTTAAAGCCGTTCATAATATTAAAGGTTTGGAAAATGCCATAATGGTTAGACCTGGTTACGCAATTGAATATGATTATTTTCCTCCGCATCAAGTTGATTTGACTTTGGAAACAAAACTTATAAAAGGTCTTTATTTTGCCGGACAAGTAAACGGAACATCCGGTTACGAAGAAGCGGCTGCACAAGGTTTGGTTGCCGGAATAAATGCTGCATTAAAAATTCAAAATAAAGAAGAGTTTATATTAAAAAGAAGCGAATCATATATTGGAGTTTTAATTGATGATTTGGTCGGTAAATCTACAGACGAACCATACAGAATGTTTACATCAAGAGCTGAACACAGATTGTTGTTAAGACAAGATAATTCCGATAGACGATTGCTGCAATACGGAAAAGACTTCGGTTTGATTTCCGAAGAAATGTATGAACAATTTTTAGAAAAAGAAGCATTGATAAAAGAAGCTATAAATTTGGCAACCGAAATTAAATTTACTCCTAAAATTAATTCTTACTTGGAAGAGAAAGACTCTTCTAAATTAGATAATTCCGAAACAATAAGTAAGTTAGTAAAAAGACCTGAATTGAAACTTAAAGAATTATTAGAGTTTATAGACAAAGACGAACACCCCGTTGTAAAAGCGATTCTTGCCAACAATGAGGTTTTAGAACAGGTTGAAATAGAATTAAAATATGAAGGCTACATAATTAGGCAACAAGAATTAATAAAAAAAATGGAAAAATTAGAAAACCTTAAAATTCCTTTGAGTTTTAATTATTTAAATATTAACGGCATTTCGATTGAAGGTAGAGAAAAATTAAATAAAATAAAACCAAGGTCTTTAGGACAGGCATCAAGAATATCAGGAGTATCGCCTTCAGATATTTCAGTATTATTAGTATATTTAAAAAGTTAATTTTCGGGAGGTTGTTTTTTGAAAACTAAGAAAGACTATTTACTAGAATTAAAAACTTTGTTTTGGGAAAACCAATTAAATTTTGGGGAACATCAAGTTGCAAGGCTGGCACATTTTGCACAATTAGTAGCAAAAAAAAATGAAGAAGTAAATCTTGTTTCAAGAAAGGATATTGATAACATTATAGAAAATCACATTTTTATTTCCGCACTTGCTTCGGAATTTTTACCAAACGGTGCAAATAGATTTCTTGATATAGGAACAGGAGGTGGTTTCCCGGGAATACCTCTGGCAATAGTAAAACCGCTTATGCGTGGTGTGCTTGTTGATTCCACAACCAAAAAGGTTAATGCCGTATCTGAATTTGTTAAAAAATTAAGACTAAGTAATCTTGAAATAGAAAACTCAAGGGTAGAAAGTGATGAGTTTATTAAAAAATATAAAAATAAATTCGATTTGATTATTAGTCGCGGAACTGTTCCCTTGATTCTTCTTTTTAGATACTCTCTTCCGTTAATAAAAGATAAAGCTTATCTTGCCGCAATAAAAGGCGGAAAACTGGAAGAAGAGTTTAAAACAGCCAAAATAAAATATAAATCACATATTAAAAAATCTACTATTTTTGACCTTGCTTATAAACCAAACAATATAAGAAATAAGAAAGGTAAAAAAATTATACTATTGGAAATCGTAAAGTGAGAAAAACTACAAAAACCCTATTTAATGAAATTAGTAATCTGGCTACCGAACAAAGAAACCCAAATTCAACAGATATAGATGAGCTTTCAACTATAGAAATTCTTAAAATAATTAACGAAGAGGATAAAAAGGTTCCTTTAGCCGTTGAAAAAGAATTGCCATACATTGAAAAAGCAGTTGAAGAAATTGTTGAGGCAATTAAAAACGGGGGCAGACTTCTATATTTCGGAGCGGGAACAAGTGGAAGGTTGGGTGTAGTTGATGCAGCCGAATGTCCGCCTACTTTTGGTACGCCTCCGGAATTGGTGCAGGGTTTTATTGCCGGCGGAGAAGCGGCTATGTTTGTAGCTCAAGAAGGCGCTGAGGATTTTGAAGAAAACGGTGCTAAAGATATTGAGTTGGCTAAAGTTACCTCCAAAGACGTAGTTTGCGGAATAGCTGCAAGCAGAAGAACGCCGTATGTAATTGGTGCAATTAAAAAAGCAAAAGAACTTGGGGCAACAACTTTGTATATAACATGCACACCAAGAGAAAGTTTTAATATTGAAGAAGTTGATATTCCAATTTGCCCTTATGTAGGTCCCGAAGTTGTAATGGGTTCAACAAGAATGAAAAGTGGAACGGCACAAAAGTTAGTCCTTAATATGTTAACCACAACAACAATGGTTCGCTTGGGTAAAACGTATGAAAACATGATGATTGACCTACAAATGACCAACAAAAAATTGGTGGAAAGAGCAAAAAGAATTGTTATGATGATTACCGGTGTTGATTACGAAGAAGCAACAAAATATTTGGAAGAAGCAAACTACCACGTTAAAACAGCTTTGGTTATGATTCTTGCCGAAGTAAGTTTGGAAGAAGCAAAGAAAAGATTGGAAAAAGCAGACGGCTTTGTAAGAAAGGCAATTAAAATTACTCTTTAGATAAATAATTTATGGTTTATATAATTTAATATTAAATTTTTTTGGTTTTTAATCCCCAAAAATTTTTTCGTTAGTTTAATTTTATGGTTTTTTTGAGCGAAATCATTTTTGCTTAAATAAATTTATCACATCTTCAACCGGAATATTTATTAAATTTCCCGTCCCTCTTTCTCCAAACTTATACGGCGGTGTTGGATATTTTGATTTATAATAATCCGACATTGCTTTTTCAATTCTTCTTTTAGTTTTATCCAAAACCGATTTTTTAGAAACGTAATTTTTTAACTTCTCTTTTGATGCTAATTTTAGAACGGTGATATTAGAGTTTTGTGTTAAAAAACTATCGGTATTGCTTTGTGTTTTCTTAGCTTTTATTTCTGAGGCAAGAGTATCAGTATAAGATTTTAGAATAGGTTCATTAAACACTCTTTTTTCTTTCATATTAAATTTTTGATAAATATTAGAAGTTGTTGAAATTGATTTCTTTTGTTTTTTATTCTTTTCATTATTGGTTTCTTTAGTATCTATGTTGTGTTTAATAACATTTAGCTTAATAAAATTGCTATCCGATTTTTTGATTTTATTTTCAAAAAATATTTGAGTTGAAAAGAAAAGTAAAATTAAATGAATAATAATTGCTAAACATAAAGCAATAAAAGAAGTATATTTTGAATGAATTGAGATGATATTCATTTAAGAAATAAGATTTATAAATATGAATTATAATTAAAGATTACTATTTTTCATTCAAAGAGAAAATATAATTTTTATATAGGAAGAATGATATGAATAAAAAATTAATCATTGTACTGTTTCTATTGATTTTAGTTCCTAAACTTATTTTGGCTGAAAACAATAAAGAAGAAAAAGATTCAACAATTATAAAGATGTACAACGGATTAAAGTGGCGAAGTATTGGTCCGGCATTTACTTCCGGAAGAATTGCAGATATTGCAATTAATCCTAAAAATAAAACAGAATATTATGTAGCATGCGCAAGCGGGAATATTTGGAAAACGACAAATTGGGGAACTACATTTAAACCGGTTTTTGAAAATTACGGAGCTTATTCAATTGGTTGCATAACTATTGATCCGAATAACACAAATGTTGTTTGGGCTGGAACAGGGGAAAATAATCATCAACGTGCTCTTGGTTATGGTGATGGTGTGTACAAAACTGTAGATGGTGGAAAAACCTGGAAAAATATGGGACTGAAAGAATCCAGACAAATTGGGAAAATTGCTATTGACCCTAGAAATTCCGATGTAATTTTTGTTGCTTCGGAAGGTTCTGTTTGGGGAAACGGTGGTGATAGAGGTTTGTATAAAACTATCGACGGTGGAAAATCATGGAAAAAAATTCTTAACATAAGTAAATACACAGGAATAAATAATGTAATCTTTGATCCTAGAAATCCGGATATAATGTATGCAACATCGGAACAAAGAAGAAGACATGTTTTTACCAAAATTGGCGGCGGACCGGAATCTGCAGTTTATAAATCAGTTGATGCCGGTAATACTTGGAAAAAAATCATGAAAGGATTGCCGAAGGTTGATATTGGCGGAATGGGAATTGCAATTTCTCCGGCTAACCCGGAATATATTTATTTAGTGGTAGAAGCGGCTGACAATAAAAGCGGATTTTTTCGATCTACAAACAGAGGCGCTAATTGGGAAAGAAGAAGTAATCAATATTCTTCAGGGCAATATTTTAACGAAATATTTTGTGACCCAAAAAATCCTGAAAAAGTATTTTTAATGGATGTACGAAGTAAAGTAACTTTAGATGGTGGCAAAACATGGAAGAATATTGGAAATAATAACAGGCACGTAGATGACCATGCAATGTGGATAGATGACAAAAACACATCACATTTTTTAATAGCCGGTGACGGTGGAATTTATGAAACTTATGATGATGGTAAAACTTTTGATTTTAAAGAAAACCTTCCTATAACACAATTTTATAGAGTATTTGTTGATAATAGTAAACCATTTTATTTTGTTTACGGCGGAACACAAGATAATAGCAGTATGGGAGGACCTTCTCAAACATTAAGCAATGACGGAATTGTTAATAGCGATTGGTTTGTTACAAATGGTGGCGATGGTTTTTGGTCTGCAGTTGACCCTGAAGAACCAAACATTGTTTATGCCGAATCTCAATATGCCGGAATGGTAAGATACGATAGACAAAGTAAAGAAGCAGTTGATATAAGACCCGAACCAAGA
>JALSNL010000053.1 GCA_026987055.1 Melioribacteraceae bacterium
TTGAGAATTGATATCCTTCGGCGGAAGTAGTTAACTCGGGATTTGATTTAAGAAATTGTAAAACATAAGTGTTCATTCCAATACCGCCAAACACACCGGTTAAGCCATCAATATTATCGGGTTGATAACCGGCATCTTCCAAAGCTTCCCAAGAACATTCCAAAAAGAGTCTTTGCTGAGGGTCTAAGTTCTCAATTTCTTTCGGATAAAAACCGAACAAATCGGCATCAAATTTATCAACATCTTCAAGTATGCCTCTTGCTTTTACATAGTTCTTATCTTTTATATATTCTTCCGGAATATTATTTTTCAGAAGCTCCTCTTCGGAGAAATAAGAAATAAGATTTTTTCCTTCGCATAGATTATTCCATAGCTCTTTTACATTTTTAGAACCGGGGAATCTACCGGACATACCGATAATAGCTATTTCCAGACCAGTGTATTCGGAACTCAATTCGGTTTTCTCCTATTTCTCATTTTTGCTTTTTGCTGTTCCAATATTTTTTTTCTTTTATCGGCTCTTTGTTTTACTTCTTCCACTTGCTTTTCTATATTGTTTCCGTTACTTAAAAATTCCGCAAACATTTTCACTGTAGGATATTTAAACAAATCAACAACCGTAAGGTCTTTGTTTAATTTTTCTTTTATTTTAGTTTGAACTTCTATTACATTTAGAGAATGACCGCCAAGCTCAAAAAAGTTATCACTTGTACTGATATTATTAACCTTAAGAACGTCTTGCCAAATTTCAACAATTTCCTTTTCAATTTCAGATTCCGGTTTAACATATTTGTTACGTACTTCGGATTGAATTTTAATTTTTGCAAGTGCCTTTTTGTTAACTTTTCCGTTATGTGTTAACGGAATTGAATCAACTTTAACAAACAGAGACGGCAGCATATATTCCGGCAAATGATTAATCACATAATCTCTGAGTATATGATTTTCAATTTCTTTATTATCTTTTGAAACATAGTAAGCAACTAATTTTTTTTCATTATTAAATTTTTTCAAAAGCAGTTCTGCCTTAATAATATCGGTATGTTGCTCAAGAACCGTTTGTATTTCCGATAATTCGATTCTAAAACCCCTGAACTTAACTTGGTCGTCTATTCTTCCAAGGTATTCCAATTTACCGTCATCTCTTAATTTAACAAGGTCACCGGTTCTGTATAATCTTTCGCCCGGAAATGTAGCAAAAGGATTTGGAATAAACTTAACAGCTGTTAAATCCGGCATATTGTTATAACCTCTTGCCAAACCGATTCCGCTTATACACAATTCTCCCGGAACACATACGGGAACGGGATTTAAATTTTCATCAAGGATGTATGAATTTATTCCGTTTATGGAAGAACCAATAGACAATATTTCATCACTGTTTTCAATATTATAAGTAGTTGCACAAACGGTTACTTCCGTTGGTCCGTAAGCATTTATAAATTTTCTTCCGTTAGACCATTTTTGAACAACATCTTTTGTACACGCTTCACCGGCGGAAACCAAGGTTTTTAACTCGGGTAACTTATCCGAAGGAAGAACAGCTAAAAGTGAAGGCGGAATTGTTGCCACGGAAACTTTTCGTTCATTAATTTCATTTATCAATGCGGTGCCGGAAAGTAAAACATCTTGCGAAACCAAATGCAATGTTGCTCCGTTTACCAAAGAAGTAAATATTTCGGATACGGAAGCATCAAAACTTAAAGATGCAAGTTGTAAAACTTTGCTCTCTTTTGTTATACCGAATATTTGCGTTTGATTTTTTACCAAATTGCTTAAACCTTTATGTGTTAACATTACGCCTTTCGGTTTTCCCGTTGAGCCGGAAGTATAAATAGAATAAGCTAAATTTTGTTCATCAAGAAAAACATTCGGATTTGAATCATCCATTGTTTTAAGATTTTCTTCTTCTATGTCTAAACAAACAACTTCGTTTACAATTTCTTCAATTTTATTACAATGTTTAGAATGCGAAATTATTACTTCAATTTCCGCATCGTTTACTATTGATTTTATTCTATCGATTGGATAAACAGTATCAATAGGGACATAAACACAACCGGCTTTCATTACGGCAAGTATGGAAATTATCATATCAAAAGAACGTTCCACAAAAACACCAATACGCATTTCCGGTTTAACATTTTTACTTAGTAAGTAATTCGACAATTTGTTTGCCGCTTTATTAAGTTCATCAAAAGTTAAAATATTATTTTTATATTGAACTGCAATTTTATCGGGAAACTTTTTTGTTATTTTTTCAAAATCATTAAATACGAAAGAATATTTTTTTGTTAAATCGCTTTTGGTATATTTCAATAAACTGTTGTTAACTTTATCAACCAAAGCAATGTTGGATAATTTTTCTTTCGGATTTTCGGTAAACAATTTAACCAACCGTTTGTAATGCGTTAAAAATCTTTTAATATATTTTTCTTCGAATAAATCCGTATTATAAGTAACAGTTGCTGTTATTCCTTCTTTGGTTTCCGCCATTAGTAAAGTTAAATCAAAAGCGGATTTGTTTTCATCTATACTATAAGATTCAATCGGCAAATTACCGAGCTGCATTGTTGAATTTTCTTTCCCAACCGCAAAACCGGACAAACCTTCTTCTGCTAAAACGTGTGCTTTTTGATATACAAACATCACTTGAAATATCGGACTTCTACTTGCATCTCTTTCCGGTTGAATTTTTTCAACTATCAAATTGAAAGGATAATCTTGATTATCAAGAGTTCCGACAATGTTCTCTTTAACTTTTTGAAGTATTGTTTCAAAAGTATCCGATTTATGTAATTGCGTTCTTACAGGCAAAGGATTGACAAAATATCCGACAATGTTTTTAAGTTCGGACAAACTTCTTCCCGTTGTTGGTGTTCCTACAATTATATCATCTTGATGTGTATATTTATTTAGCAATATTTGAAATATTGAAAACAATGACATATACAAAGTTGCATTGTTCCGTTCACTTATATCTTTTAATTTGTTAGAGTTTTCAATTTCAATCTCCGTTGTATAAGAAGCTCCGTTAAAAGTTTGAACCGGTTTTCTAATTTTCTTTGTCGGTAAATCCAAGTTCGGAATTTCACCTTCAAGTTTGTTTGTCCAATAATGTAATTGTTTTTCCCCTTTACTACTTTTAACAAATTCCTTTTGCCAAACAACAAAATCCAAATAAGAGAAATCACTTGTAGGCAAATCAATACTGCTTTCGGCTTGATATAATTGACTTATCTCGTTTATAATAATTGCTTGAGACCAAAAATCTACGGCTATATGATGCGCCGAAATTAAAAATATAAAATCATTTTCCTTAATTTTAAAAAGATTTGTTTTAAATACCGGACCGTTTTCTATATCGAAAATTTCATTAGCAATGGTATTGATTTTTTCTTTAAGTTCAAGTTCGGTTAAATTTTCAACTTGATAAAATGTAAACGGTGTATCAATTTTTTTATGAATTTTTTGTACAGGTTGACCATTCGCAAAATGATATGTTGTTCTTAATGCTTCGTGTCTTTCAACTATTTTAGCAATAACATTCTGAAATTTATCTACATCTATTTTAGATTTTATTCTTACTGCATAAGTGGGATTAAAAATACTTTCCGGTGCCATTTGATGTTGGAACCACATTGCATTTTGTCCGTACGAAAGTTCAAATTTATCTTCGGCAACTTTTTGGTGTTGTAATTTTACTACTCCATTTTCATCATCGGCAAGATGCTTAATTATAATTTCCGTTAATTGATTTACAGACGGACCTTGTACAAGTTCTGCAACCGGAACGGAAAATTTATATTTTTTACTCAGATTGTTTTTTAGTTCAATTGCCATAATGGAATCCAATCCGAGATGAGTAATTGATTTGCCGGAATCAATTCTATTTACATTTAGCTTTAATACTTTTCCAATTTCCTTTTTCAAAATATCGGAGATTATTCTTTTTTGTTCGTCATGCGAAAGAGATTTAATATTTTCCAAAGAAAATTCTTCGGTAACCTTCTTTTCTACTTCTTCATTTTCTTTTTGCTCGGAATTGGACTTTGCAAATAAATTAACATTATTAAATATTTCTTCGGAAACATTTTTAATAACATCAACATTATTTAATTCCAATAGAAGATTGTTTTCTTTATCAACTATTCTTAAAATCTTTTTGTTATTTTCATCATATTTAATTAAACATTTAATTCCCTTATTTGAACCGCCGGAAAGATTAATGTTTTTACCGTTTTGTTCTACATAATATCTTTCTTTTTTAAATGCATAAGTCGGCAACTGAACTTTATATCTTTTATAACCTTCATCAAATCCTTTCCAATTAAAAGGAACATTGGAAGTGAAAAGTTCACCTATACTTTGCAGCAAGAAATCCCAATCGTTTTGGTTTTTCTTTATTGAGCCAACCCAAACAGCATTTAGATTAGGGAAACTTCTTTTGCCCATTCCAATTAAAACAGGATTTGGACCTGTTTCTATAAAAACGTTACAACCGGATTCGGTTAATGTTTTCATTCCATCGTAAAATCTAACAGCTTTTCTTATATGGTTTTTCCAATACACAGCATCAGTAATTTCTTTTTTGTTTAATGCTTTGCCGGTTAAATTGGAAATTATTTTTATTTTGGGTTTCTTATAATTTATTGTTGCCGCAACTTTCTCAAACTCATCTAAAATTGGTTCCATCAAAGGAGAATGAAAAGCGTGAGAAACGTTTAGCTTTCTAACTTCAATTCCGTTTTCTTCGGAAATTTTTATTGCAAGCTCAACAGATTTTTTATCTCCTGAAATTACAATATTATCCTTACCATTAATTCCGGCAACAGAAATTTTTCCGGATACATTTGAAAGAATATTTTTTACATTCTCTTCATCAGAAAAAAGAACCGCCATAGAACCTGTTTTAGGTAACGACTGCATAAGTCTTCCGCGCAATGCCGTTAACTTAATACCTTCTTCAAGTTCAAATACATCCGCAATGCAAGCCGCAACATATTCACCGATACTATGA
>JALSNL010000054.1 GCA_026987055.1 Melioribacteraceae bacterium
TAATTGTTTATTTGTTAAAATTGTAAAAAGCATAAAAGCTAATCCGCCAAGTAAATCAACAAAATAATGATAGCGTAAATAAAGAGTTGCAAAAATTAATAAAGATCCTACAATAATCAACGGTATCTTAAATTTTGATTTGTATCTAACAGCAAGATACAAAACCAATAAAGTCATCTGTGTATGTCCGCTTGGAAAAACATCCCGCTGAACAACTTGCATCGGATTTAATGTGCCGCTTGGAATTCCTTCTCCGCTATTAATAATTTCTCTTATAATGTTTGTTAAAAATAATCCGGGCAACTCTTTATTTGTTTGTGAAAAATTGTGCAAAGTAAATCTTGGTCCTACTGCAGGCAAAAACAAATAACCAATGTATGATAAAAGAAATCCGTAAATAATAGTGAAAATTGCAAAGCTTAATTCTTGCGGTCTTTTATTTATCTGCATTTCCAATGCCAGAATAACGGGCAAAAAGAAAAACGAATAATAAGATATTTGCAATATTTCAGTTAATATCGGATTGGCAATGTTTATAAGAACTTCGCTTGGAACTTTGCCGATAAGAAATCTATCTGCGGCAATTAGTAACCAATCGTAATCAATACTATGGATTGTTCTTATTATAACATTAATTTCTTTAAAAGTAAAAAATACCAAAGGTAGTACATACCAGTAATGAAGATTTTTCCAAAAAGAACTATCGGATTCACCATCCTTTTTTGCAAGAAATAATATGAATGAAATTAAAATAAAATTTGCAACAATAATTAAATACCAATATTCAATTTTACTATTAAAAACCAAATTGGAAACAGACAGGAATAAATAGAAAACTATTATAATAAAATCAGTCGGAGATAAATATTTAACAAAGCGGGATTTAAAATTCATTATGCAACATAAAAGAAAGTTAGTAATGAAAAATAAATTAGTAATCCGATAACATCATTGGTTGTAGAAACAAACGGACCTGTAGCAATTGCCGGATCGATATTTAGTTTTTTTAGTATTACGGGAACAATTGCTCCAATCATAGTTGCGTTAACCATAATTACAAAAAGAGAGACGGATAATAATATTGAGAAAGAATCATTGATTTTAAAAATAAAATGAGTTATAACCCAGAGTATTATTGTACAAACAATTGCATTCAACATTGCAACTCTTAATTCTTTAAATAATTTTTTTATAGTTTGACCGAATAAAAAATCTCCGGTGCTTATACTTTGTACGGTAACAATAGCGGATTGGCTTCCTGAACTTCCGCCCATTGCCATAACTATTGGAATAAAGAAACTTGCAACAACAATTTGTTCAATGGAAGCTTGAAAAGATTTTAAAACAACCGCACTAATAAGTTCACCGGCAAGAGAAACAAACAACCAAGGAAGACGGTTGCGGGAAATTCTAAATGTAGAATAACTGAATTCTTCTTCTTCCGTTAAACCGGCAATTTTCTGAATATCTTCGGAAGCTTCTTCTTGGATTACATCAACAATATCGTCAAAAGTAATTCTACCTAACATTTTTCTGTTTTTATCAACAACCGGAATTGCAACCAAATCATATTTTTGAATTATGTTTGCAACTTCTTCCTGATCCATTTCCGGAGTAACAAAAATCAAATCTTCTTCAAGAATATCTTTTACCGGTGTATCAAGCGGATTGGTAAGTAAAGATTTTAAGGGAACAATTCCCAAAAGTTCATCGGTACTATCCAAAACATAAATATGGTAAATGTTATCAATCTCTTCGGCATTTTTTCTTACTTCATTTATTGCATCGTTTACCTTTGCGTTATCTCTGACAAAAACAAAATTGCTTGTCATTATACCGCCGGCAGTATCCTCGTCATATTTTAGAAGTTCTTTTACTTCTTCGGCATCTTCTTCATCAATATTTTCAAGTACGTGCTCGGCAATCGGTTCCGGTAATTCACTAACAATGTCCGTTGCATCGTCGGAATGTAATTCTTCTACAATATCCGTAATTGTTTGAGCATCAATATCTTTAAGTATTTCTTCTCTAAGATGTTCATCAAGCTCTGTAACAACTTCGCTAGCCGTTTCCGCATCTAATATGGAAAAGGCATATTTGGCGTGCTCAACTTTTAAGTAATTTATAATTTCAGCTATATCGGCCGGATGTAAATCTGCAAAGATAGTAAGTAAACTTTCTTTTGCATTGGTATCAATTAAATCAACAATGCTTTGGATAAGTTCGTTATCAACTTGTAAAACCGTTTTGGTAGATGATATGTTTTTTTCAGCCGGCATTATTTTTTTGAATGTACTCCGTAAGTTTTATAAAATCGTTTACGTTTAATTCTTCTGCTCTTTTACTTAATGAAAGTTCAATTTTTGAAAAATCACAATTACTAAATATACTATTACTTAATGAATTTTTTAAGGTTTTTCTTCTATTTCCAAAACTTGCTTTTACAACTTTAATAAATAATTCTCTATCGATATTTTTATTTTCTTTTTTATCAAATTTAATATGTACTATTGCCGATTCAATATTCGGTTTAGGGAAAAATACATTCCGCGAAACTTTGTAAACTAATTTTGCAGTGGAAAAATATGTAAATAAAATTGTTAATATTCCGTATTCTTTTGTTTTTTTTTGTGCAACAATTCTTTTTGCAATATCATAGGGCATCAGAAGAACAACATCGCTAATAACATCTTTTTCATAAATCGATTTAAATAAAACTTCTCCCGTTAAATTAAATGGAATATTTCCTATTACTTTAATTGGAAAATTTTTTATGCTCTTCAAAGTTGCAAAATTTATTTTCGTAAAGTCATTTTGTATTAAATTCAAATTTGGAAATTTATTCGTTAAATCTTTTATAACTCTTGTGTCAATTTCTATGGCGGTTAATTGTTTTAGCTTGTTTAAAAGTTCTTCCGTAATAGAACCTTTGCCCGGGCCAAGTTCAACAACGGAATCATCAGGATTTAGATTCAGAACATCAATCATTTTGAGTATGGTGTTTTTGTCTGTAAGATAATTTTGTCCGAATCTTTTTAATGGTTTTATATTTTTCATTTCATGTTCAAATTTAATAACGTTCTTAAAAATAAACATTATTATTGCAAGTAAAAACAGAATTTAAACTGATTAGAAATCAATCATTTATATTAAATGGTTATCACCGGTATCTTACTAAGTGTGTGGTTTCGTATAACTGTTAAAAAGCACAGACCGGAAAGTCTATGAAACGTTATACAGATTTTTCAATTTTATAATTAACAAATAGCATATAATACAATATTTCTTATTTGGTACGACACTTGGAATAAATTAAAAACAAATTATTATTATGCTTAAAGTATTTATCAAAGTTTCATTTAACAATAGTGATATTTATATTACGGTTAAGTTTATTTTAAATTTATTTTAGAGGAATATTGTGGCGGTTAAAAATTACGTAATAACAATTGATGTAGGCGGTACAAAAATATTATCGGCTTTAATCGATAAAAACAAACAAATTGTTGAAAGAGTAAAAATACCAACGGATGCAAGCAAAGGTCCCGGTTTTATTGTTGAGTGTATAGTTGATTCGATTAATCAATTATTACAGAAAACCGGTGTGAATATTAAAAGCGTAAAAGCATTATCATTAGGAATACCGGGCACGGTTAATCCGGAAAGTGGAATAATAACCGATGCTCCAAATTTAAATATTAAAAACTTTAATGTTAAAAAAGAATTGCAAAAGAATTTTGATGTTCCGGTTTTATTGGATAATGATGTAAACATGGCAGGGTTGGGAATTAAAATATTTGAGTACAATAATAAAGTAAACAATATGCTTGTTGTTTTTGTCGGAACCGGAATTGGCGGAGCATTATTCTTTAACGGAAAAATGTACAGAGGTTCCACTTTTTTTGCCGGAGAAATCGGACATATGAAAGTTAACGCCAAAGGTTATTTAGCTAATGATGACGATTCCCTTGGTTTTGAAAATATAGCTAGTAGAACTGCAATGGTAAATACGATAATAGAAAAATCTAAAAAACATAAAACCTATTTGACAAAGTATATTAAAAAAGGTGAAAAAATAAAAAGCAAGCATTTGGCAAAAGCTATAAAAAAAGATGATAAATTAGTTAAAGAAGTTATAAGCGAAGGGTGTAAAGTTATTGGAACGCTACTTGGCAGTATAACAACTTTGCTTAATCTTGATACAATTGTTGTTGGTGGCGGTGCTGTTGAAGCTAATGAAGAATTTATGTTACCAAAAATTCAGAAGGCTTTTGACAAAGCGGTAATAAAAGAAATAGGGAAGTCAGTTAAAATTACCGGTACAAAACTTGGCGATGATGCTCCGCTTTACGGTGGTTTGGGTTTGGCAGAAGAATTTTTGAAATAGTGTATTTATAATAATAAAAACACTTATACAAAATTTAAAGTTGAGTATGGGAATAAATAATTAAAAATGAATAATTTAATAATTAACAAAAACCATATAAAAAAACAAATATTTACTGTTAGAGGAAAGCAAGTGATGCTAGACAGTGATCTGGCCAAATTGTATGAAGTGTCAACAAGTCGTCTAAATGAACAAGTAAAACGAAATATCGAACGATTTCCCAAAGATTTTAAGTTTAGATTAACTGAAAGAGAATGGAAAAATTTGAAATCGCAAAATGAGATATCAAGTTGGGGCGGAAGAAGAAAATTACCGAATGTTTTTACTGAACAAGGAATTTCAACTTTGTCAGGTGTATTGCATAGTAAAACAGCAATTCAAGTAAATATTGCAATTATGCGTGCATTTGTTGATATGAGAAAATTTTTAATGACAAATGCAAATTTGTTCCAGCGGCTTGATAGATTAGAATTTAAACAACTTGAAACTGAAAATAAAGTTGAAAGAATTATTAATGCTCTTGAAAATAATACGAAAGAACCTAAACAAGGAATTTTCTTTGACGGACAAATATTTGATGCTTATAAATTTATAACGGAATTGATAAAAAGAGCAAAAAATATTTT
>JALSNL010000055.1 GCA_026987055.1 Melioribacteraceae bacterium
GTTATAAAGAATCATTTCGCCGTTATCAACATTAAAAATGTAAACATTTTTAAAACCTGGAGCAACAAAGTAATAATAACCTTTTATATCACGAATAATTCTTACTGTTTTTTTATTAATATGTAAGGAGTCATTTGTTTCTTCAAAAAATAATGGTTTTACATTTATTGAAAATGAATATCTGTTTTCAGCAATGTTACCATTCTTATTTGTTTCAAGAACGGATTCAATTGGCCAAGCAAAATCTACCGGCTTAAGAGCTATACTTGCACATCCGGTTAGAATTGTAACAACTAAGAAAAATAATGATTTTTTCATTTTTTGCTCCAAATATCTATTTACTAATAAAGTAAAGGTATTTTAATTATAATATTTATCAAAACTTAAATAGGTATATTTAAACTACAAAATAAATTTAATTATATTAAATGATAAATTTATTAAAAAATAATTAACCCATAACAATTATTTTTCGATAGTTATTATAGAAATTATTGTATTTGTTCTAATTTTTACTCATTTGGATAAAATGGAAGCTATAAAAAATAATAAAAGCGCTGAAGAATATGAAAAGCTGATTAAAGAAATGCGTCAGTTACAAGCTACGTTTCTTGATAATATGAGTCATGAATTAAGAACACCTATTACAGTAATATTAGGTTATGCAGGGATATTAGCTGATGAACTTGAAGATCCGGACTTGAAAGAAATGGCTGAAATTGTATTAAAAAGTAGCAATAGGTTGACCGAATCTCTTAACTTATTATTAGATCAATCTGCTATTCAATCGGATAGTTTACAAGTAGAGTTTGAAGAAACAGAATTATCCAAATTGATAGAAAATTCTACAAATGTATATAAACCTGTTGCCGAAGATAAAAATTTAAAGTTAGAGTTTATCAATAATTGCGATAGCGTAAAATGCAGAATTGATAGAAAAATGTTTGACAAAGTAATGGATAACCTTTTAAGTAATGCGATAAAATATACTAAAGCCGGCAGTATAACAGTAAAACTGGAATCAATAAATAAAGAAGGTAAGGTTTATGCAAAAATTGATGTAGCCGATACCGGAATAGGAATAGAAGAAGAAAAACAAGGTTTAATATTTGAAGCTTTCAGACAAGTAAGTGAAGGAATGAACCGTTTGTACCAAGGTACCGGTTTGGGACTTTCCGTCACAAAAAAATTTGTTGAGCTAATGAATGGAGAAATAAAAGTTTCCAGTAAGTTAAATGAAGGCACAACATTCTCAATATTTTTTCCGGCAGATAGTTTTTCTTCTAATTGAATTTACCTTTTAGTTTATCCCAAACACCTTTGCCAATCATATTATCAACATTTGCCAGAATATTTTTTACCAAATATAAAATATCAACTTCACCTACCCAATTTCTTTTTACAATTTGCGGATCAATGGAATTTAGGATGTCATTTAAAACATAAGCTGCCAGAGCAACATCATCCAAGTAACCAACGGGACCAAGTATAGCCTCAGGTAATAAATCTATTGGCGAAATAAAATACGCAATTGCAGATACTAATTTTATTTTTTTACTGTTTGGTACATCTGGGTCACGTGCAAGTTTAGTTAGTAAATAAAAAATATCGGGTACAATAAAAATAAATTCTTTCCATTTATAGGCTGTGTTGGAATTTTCTTCTAACCATGCAGTTGTTTTTTTTCTTAGTTTTAAATAAAATTTTTCTTCTTTATTTTGAACCATTAAATTTTCCAAAAAGTTAAAACTTAAATTAAAATACTAAAATATTATATTCTATTCAAGCCATTTAATGCGGCAACTCTATAAGCTTCTGCCATAGTAGGATAGTTAAAAGTAGTATTGATAAAATACATAAGAGAATTTGCTTTTCCTTTTTGTGTAATAATAGCTTGCCCTATATGAATAATTTCCGAAGCTCCGTAACCAAAACAATGGATGCCTAAAATTTCTAATGTTTCTCTATGAAATAATATTTTTAACATTCCCGTTATACGTCCGGTTATTTGTGCTCTTGCAAGATGCTTAAATAATGAATGCCCAACTTCATAGGGCACTTTTTGTTTTGTTAATTCCTTTTCTGTTAAACCGACCGAACTAATTTCCGGAATTGTAAAAATACCTGTTGGAATATATTCCACAAGTTGATGAGGACATTTACCATAAACCAAATGAGTAGCTGCAAATCTTCCTTGGTCATAAGCGGCACTTGCCAAACTGGGATAACCTACAATATCACCAACAGCATATATATGTTTATGTTTGGTTTGAAAATGTTTATTAACTTCTATTGAGCCTCTTTGATTTCCTTTTAATCCTATATTTTCCAAACCAAGTTTATCCGAATTACCTGTTCGTCCTTGTGCCCAAAGAAGATATTCACTTCGGATTTTTTTGTTGGATTTTAAGTAAACAGTTACACCGTCATCATCAGGAACAACTTTTTCGTATTCTTCGTTATGTCTGATTAAAACACCGTTTTCGCGTAAGTGATAGGAGAGTGCATCAATAATTTCATCATCTAAAAAAGATAAAAGTTGGCTGCGTGTATTAATGAGGTTAACTTTTATTTTTAATCCTCTGAAAATTGAAGCATATTCACAGCCAATTACACCGGCACCATAAATGGAAATAGAGCGCGGATTATCGTTAAGTTTTAATATTGTATCGCTATCAATAATACGCGGATGTGAAAAATCTATATCTTCGGGATGATAAGGTCTTGAGCCTGTAGCGATAATAAAAAAATCGGATGTATATTTTTTCTTTTGTCCGCTTTCAGTACTTACTTCAATTGTATGTTCGTCAATAAATTTAGCTCTGCCGTCTAAAATATCAACAAGATTTCTTTCATAAAAACCTTTACGTAAATTATATTGATCTTTAATAACCGGATCAATTGATTTTAATAACTCTTTGAATCCTGCATTTTTTAATTTATTTGTATCGGAAACAATTTGACTTACATGTCTAAGAGCTTTACTTGGTATAGTCCCTTTGTGAGTACAATTGCCGCCGATCATTGAAAAATAATCGCAAATAGCTACATTTTTCCCTCTTTTTACAGCTTTCATTGCGGCACCTTCTCCGCCTGGTCCGCTTCCTATAACAATAACATTGTAATGTTTAACCATATTTCCTTTTTTACTAAATATTTATAATTGAAAAAAGAAAGCTAACTAAAAAAATATTAGTTAGCTTAAAGTTTTACAGAAAAAATAATAATTAAATATAAATTATTTAAGTATAAGCATTTTCTTCGAGATGCTTCCAAAACTTGTTTCCAATGTGTAGATATAAGTTCCGCTTGATAGTTTACCCGCGTTAAATTCGATTAAATAACTACCTTGCTGCATATTTTGATTACTTAAAATTACAGCACTTTCTTGTCCCAACGAGTTATATAATTTAATACTTACCTCTGTTTCTTTAGGTATTGAAAATTTTATTTTGGTAGATGGATTAAACGGATTGGGATAGTTTTGTTCCAAAGTAAATTTATTAGGAACAATTTTTTTATCACGTACTGCCACAGGTTTTTTAAGATCTAGAATAACTATTGGAAATCTTTCGCATAAATTGCCGTCCGTATAAAGAACTTCAAGTTCAGGATCGTCATCTAAATTTGCAACAGCTACCACATCATATCGTCCGGGGTTTGCAGTTGGATATAAAGAATCTATTACGGAACAATGGTAATTTAACGAATCGGTAATATCACCGCCCATATATTCCATTCTAAGAATAGCAACAGTTGGTTCGGAACCTCTTGAACCAAATATAAAATCCAAATTACCATCGTTATCAATATCACCATAAGCATCATGCCCGCCATTAATTCTTCCGTTTATTCCAATTAAGTTTTCAAAATTAGCAATTTGTGTTGCTTTTATGCCAACAGTTTCATCTTCTTGTAAAAGATAAACCTTATTTTGTCCCGGTCCGTCAAGCCAACCTCCTACAATTATCTCTTTCATCCCATCATTATTTAGATCAACTACATTAGAAGATTTCCATGAGCCTCCGGGGAAAACATCCGGAATATTTGGTAATATTGAATATTCACCGTTTGCATATTTAATAGGTGTTATACTTCCATCTTCATGAATTAGATATATTGTATTACCTAAAACTGCAACATCATATGCTTGAACATCTATCATTGAGCTGCCCAAACCGGAAGCTTCCATTGTCCAGGTTACGGTATCACCATGTTTAGTAGGAACATCGCTTGCGGAAATTACTCCGAAGTGATAATTGGTTCGTCTATCGGCAAAAATTAATTCATCCTTGCCATCGTTATCAACATCATTTAAGAGGATGCGAAAAGGTCTGACTTCAAAATTATTTTCTTCCGTTATTGTCCATTGAATATTAGGGGTTTCAAATCCGAAATTTGCTTTGCCTAATTTATCACCGTTATTTTGTTCCCAAACCAAAACACGAGGCGGATTTTCATTTCCATCCGTAAAATTATTTGCCGGAGTCCAGATAATTTCTTGTTTCCCATCATTATCCCAATCACCATGTGTTACACCTGCCCAACTGTTTTGTTGAACAATATCTCTACTATTTTCATCCCAAACCAGTTCCCAATTTCCATCGGTTAATTCATATTTATAAATACGAGGAATTAATTCGTTCCCTCCGATATCATGCATATTATTTACAGCGTAAATTTCAACCTTACCATCACCATCAAAATCAACACCGGCAATAATTTCTCCGAAGCCGCAATTTTCCACTTCAGGTACACTAATAGAATCTTTTCTAACAAATTCATCTTCTTGTGCGTTTAATATATTGTAGCTTACTGATAAAAATATAATAAATAGAATAGTAACAAAATATTTTTTCATAGTTCCCTCGTAAATAAATTCTTGTTGGCGGAAAAAAAGAAGGTTATTCTTAGACTTGATTCCGAATATATTAAATTTATTTTTTTTCACCAAAATAAATTGTAAAAATATTACTATTTTAAATTATTCATTTCGTAAGTTA
>JALSNL010000056.1 GCA_026987055.1 Melioribacteraceae bacterium
AATTTTATAGTAAGTAATTTTTGTACCGTCTTTATCAACAATTAATTTTTTATCAGTTAGTTCTAAAATTTTACCTTCACCATTAAAGTTTTTACTCATAGGTGAGTGCATAGTTATTGTATTTTTAGTTTTATTATAATCCCATGTTCCTACTTCCATTTCCATAACTTCCATTTTACCGTTTTCTTTGAATGTAGTAATAAAACATGGCTTGTCGGTCTTGCCGTTTTTTTCCGCTTTTACCATTAACCAATTGCCGGTTAATTGATTTGTTTGTGCGTTTGTTGTAATTATTAGTAAAATCATTAATAATAGAATTTTTTTCATTTACTTATCCGTCCCATAATTAGTTTTTGTAAATATTAAAATCATTTATCTGCTAAAGTATTGTTATTATTTTAAAAATCAAATGGTAAAAGAAATTTAATAGTAAGGGCAGAGTACACATGTCTATATTTGTTGAACAAATTAGTAATCTTGTTTTACGTATTTTGTTTTTGAAGCAATTTCTAAAAGGTGTATAAAAGAAAAAAACCGGCATCTTTATAAAAAGAGTACCGGTTTAAAAATAAATTAGTCTTCTTCGTAAGCAATTTCACCATGTAAGGAATTATCCAAGCCTGTAATTTCTTCTTGTTCGGAAACTTTTACAGGAGTAAATATATTTATAATTTTCAGCATAAAGTAGGTAAAGAAGAAGCAATATAATCCAACGGCTAAAACAGAAACTGTTTCTTTGAAAAAGAAAGAAAATCCACCACCGGTTAATAATCCGTTGGTTGTTACCATAGAGTTAACCGAACCTGAGGCAAACAATCCAAGTAAAATAACACCTAGAATTCCACCTACACCATGAACTCCCCAAACATCAAGAGCATCATCCCAATTTAATTTATTTTTAAGAGCAACTGCAAAATAAGTAACAATACCTGCAATTATCCCAATCAACATTGCATGCCCGACAGTTACAAATCCGGCTGCCGGTGTAATAGTGGCAAGTCCGGCAACGGCTCCGGTTAGTAATCCCAAAAATTTGGGTTTCTTTTCAAGGAACCAAGCAATTATAAGCCATGTTATAGCAGCAAAAGAAGCGGCAACATCGGTATTAAGAAAAGCAGTAGCAGTAACGGAATCTACTTGCAGCTCACTTCCGGCATTAAAACCGTACCAACCAAACCATAGTAAACCGGTACCAAGAGCAACTAAAGGAATGCTATGAGGACCGCTCTCTTTAATTTTACGTTTACCTACATAGAAAACCGAAGCAAGAGCAGCCATTCCGGCACTAGCGTGAACAACAATACCGCCGGCAAAATCCAAAACGCCCCATTCTTGTAAAATTCCACCGCCCCAAACCATGTGAGTTAGCGGAAAATAAACAAAGAATAACCATAAAGTTAAAAATGCCATATAGGCAGGAAAGCGAACTCTGTTTGTAAAAGCACCTGTTATTAAAGCGGGCGTAATTATTGCAAACATCATTTGGTAAGCTATAAATACGTAAAGTGGAATTGTATTATTACCCGTAAAAACATCATTTAATGAAGTTCCGGATAAAAATGCTAAATTCAGATTTCCAATTATTCCGCCGGAGCCGCTAAAACTTAATGAATATCCGACAGTAACCCATAAAACGGTTGTCCAACCTAACGAAACGAAACTTTGAATCATAATTGCTAAAACATTTTTGCGTCCTACTAGACCGCCATAAAAAAAAGCCAATCCCGGAGTCATAAGCATTACCAAACTTGTGGCAACAAGCATAAATCCGGTACTTCCGGTATCAATCATAATAACCTCTTTTAATTTTATTATTTATTAAATAGATAAACCGAATATCAAATAAGAAATTTCGGCTTGTGGATTAAGTGTATATGAAACAAAAATAGGAATAGAAAAACTATTGGAAATTTTAATTTCCCTATGTAATGCAATTCCCAAGTTGATAACATTAAATTTACCGGTTCCGTAATAGTACGGATTCTCTTTACTGCCACCGGCCGCACCAATAAAAATATCCATATCATAATTTGAAATACTAAGAGGATATTTTATTTCAAAATAAGAATTATTACCACTATCGTTATAAATATTTATGTATCCCGAAATGCTTAACGGAAAAGAAACATTTCCTTTTAACAATAAACCCATTTCAAAAGTATGTGCACCTGCTCCATTCGGATTATCATAATTATTAAAGTTTCCAATTTTAATTCCACCTTGAGGGAAGTAATAATCTGTTAATAAAGCAGAAATATTAATTCCGCTTTTTAATTTTAAAGTGTAACTGAGCCAAGTATCAAGCTCTTGATTAGATTCAAAATTATTTCCGGAATTATTAATCTTTGCCAATGAGTAGGAACCCCAAAATCCAAAACTTAAATCTGAGTAGGAAAGGGAAATGGAAGGCTGGATATTAGGTGCATCGTTCAATAATAATCCGCGCCAAAGATACCTGCTTACAAAATCGGCTGAACCTGTAACAGAAACAGAGCTTTGTGCTATGGCAGATGTTGAACAAAAAATTAGTATAAATAAAAAAGACAATATTCTACAAAATTTTAATATTTTCATAAAAACTCCATAAAAAGTTATATTTGTCTTTTTAACTTATTTTATTTTTATATTTCAACGAAGTATTAAATCAACAAACGGAACATATTTACAATTAGCGGTACAAAAAAAATATATATTAAATGCAGTTCAATTTTCTCAAAGGTTTTTCCTATCACAGATTACTACGGAATGACTAACTTAGCTTTAGTATATTTATAGTATTTATGGTTCTTTTTAATTAATAATTTTCTATAACGGACAATGAATGCACAATAAAAAAATAAATATTTTAATTATTGATAATCACAATTCTAACGAAAATGATTTTATAGAAATATTTAAGGGAACTAGTGTAAATATTTATTTAGCTGACGGAATTGAAAATGGAATTGAAATAGCATCACGATATCTTCCCGATATTATTATTTGTTCAATTTCAACTTTAGAGCATGGGAAAAAACTGATTGAAAATATTTTTTCCGAACCGGAAATTCGTTTTATTCCAATTATTTATATATCCGCATTAGGTTATAGCACAGAAGAATACAGAGAAATAATGAATTTAGGAGTTGCTGATTATTTTCCCAAGAATTTTCATCCGTCGGATTTAGTTAAATCGGTAAAAATACGGGTTAAACTAAATTCAAAATTTAAGAGTCAGTTAACGGAAAAATGTCAAAGAGCATTTGAGATAGAAAATCAAAGAAAAAAAGATCATATATTGATTACTGTTGGCAAGAAATTACAGTTAATAAAATTTGAAGATATTGTTTGTATTACTTCCGAAAAAGAATATTCAAAAATTAAAATGCTTAAAGGGAAATCGCTTATTGTTAGAAAATCTTTAAAAAATTGGTTGGAAGTTTTACCACCGAATATTTTTTTAAGAATTCATCGTCATAGTATTATTAACGTGAATTTTATTGAAAAAATTGAAAAAGTAAAATTAAGGACTTATGCTATTTATTTGAAAACATTAACGAAACCGTTGGAATTAAGCAGAAGATATTCATATTTAATGAAAAAAACATTTTCCGGAAACGATAAAATATAACATTGTAGCTGACTTTATATTTGGTCGAATTAAAATTTAACTCCTTTAATAAATTGAAAATATAATTCCTATATTTACGGATATGAATAATTACATTTACAAATGTACAAACTGCAACAGAGAATGTAATGCAGAAGGAATAGAAGGCAACTTTGTTTACCTTTGTCCGAGTTGCGGTAAAGCGGAAAAGAATAAACCGCTTGAAGGTGTTTTCATAATTGAATATGATTATGAAGAATTACGAAAAAAAATAAAGAGAGAAGATTTTCTAAAGTTACCTGCCGGTAAATTTTGGTTGTATCCTTGGCTTTTTCCTCTGGATGAAAAAAAATTAAATTTCAATGTTTTAAAAAGATTAGCTTTGTCGGAAGATCAATACTTAGAGTATGATTACAATAAGTCAAAAATATTTTTAATGGATGAAACACGCAACCCTACATTTTCTTATAAAGACAGAGCTTCCGGTTTAGTTGCGCTTAAAGCATTGGAACTTGGTATCACCGAAATAGCTGCTGCATCAACGGGAAATGCAGGTTCGTCACTGGCGGGAATTTCCGCACGGCTCGGTTTAACGTCTCATATTTTTGTACCTAAAAATATTCCGGATGCAAAACGGATACAAATTCAATCTTTTGGAGCTAATATTTATATTGTTGACGGAGATTACGACAATGCTTTTGATTTGTGTCTTGAAATTTCCGAGAAAAAGAAATGGTATAATAGAAATACAGCTTACAATCCTTTGACAATAGAAGGGAAGAAATCAGCAGCGTTTGATATTTTTATTTCCACACAAGGTAAGATGCCGGATAATATTTTTATTCCCGTTGGCGATGGTGTGATTATTTCCGGAATATATAAAGGTCTTACGGAACTTTTAGAGCTTGGATGGATTGAGAAATTACCCAAACTTATTGCAGTACAAGCAAAAGGGAGTGATGCAATTGTAAGATATGTTAAAAGCAATAGTTTTATTTATGAATCCGCCAGTACAATTGCCGATAGTATTTCCGCCGGTGCACCACGTAATCTTTATATGGCTGCTAAGGCGGTTAAGCAAACTAATGGAATTGCTGTTGCCGTTAGTGATAATGAAATATTAAATGCTCAAAAAGATATTGCCAATTATTTCGGAATACTGAGTGAACCTTCGTCGGCATCGGTGTTTGCGGCATATAAAAATTTAATAAAAGAAGAAAAAATAAAAGCTGGAGATAAAAATTTGTTGTTAATAACAGGCAACGGATTAAAAGATATTTCAGCTTTGGAAATATGGAACGATAAACCGTTAGCTAAAGATTATAATGAATGGACACGGTTATTGTTAAAATAAAATAGAAACGCAGATTTTTAAGATTTGTTAAGATAGATTAAGATATTTATTGAAGTTTA
>JALSNL010000057.1 GCA_026987055.1 Melioribacteraceae bacterium
AAACGAGTCCCTACGGGAGAACCCACATAACAAAATGAAAAGAAAGAAAAAACAAAAAAAAGAGCGGAGAGGGTGGGATTCGAACCCACGGTACGGTTGCCCGTACACACGCTTTCCAGGCGTGCCAGTTCAGCCACTCCTGCACCTCTCCGAATTTCAAACTACAAATATATGATTCTTATTAATAATTTAGAAGTAATTTAAAAAATAATTTTATTATTCTAAAAATGATTTTTGTAACTTTACCAATCAAAATTATTTGATTATTGGAAAGATGCCGGAGTGGTTGAACGGGGCGGTCTCGAAAACCGTTGAACTCTTTTTGGGTTCCGAGGGTTCGAATCCCTCTCTTTCCGCAAAGTATTGTTTTAGTAAAATACTGCTGAAATGGAAATGAAATTATTACCTTATGTTAGATAATGTTAATAATTTTGTAATATTGAGTGAAGCGTTTAAAGAATTCTTACCAAAAAATATCTCAAAATTGTGTTCATACACAATATTGAGTTTCTTCATTTGCCACGCTGAATTCAAAATAGTTTGCCGCTTTCTTTTTTGAGGACAGTTTTGCGTAACGTAAGTGATTAATTATGTCCGCGTACCAAATTTGAAATTTGAGTTAAACTTTTTTGCAGATTAACTAATTCACGTTCCAATTTTTCAATTTTAAAAGATTCAATAGATTCCGAACCACTTAAAAGCCAATTGATATCACATCCTAATCTTAATAATTTTAATAAAATTCTGGAACCGGGTTCCCGTTTTCCACTTATATATTGATGTAATTGTTGGGGAGAAATATCCATTGCTCCGGCAAGTTTTTTTAGTGTACCGTATTTACGTTTGGCAAAAAGTCTTATTCTTCCGCCAATACCTATTCTTAGTTTTTCATCGGCAAAAAGATCATAATTTATATCCCCAATTCCATTAAAAATATCAAGTTCAGTTTCGTTATTATCCAAAATATCTTTTATGGTTTTATATAGATGGTCATCAAATTTTGGACTTTCATTTAAAAGATAGGATAATGTTTGCGGTTTAACCCCTAATTTTTTAGCAAGCCAATTTTGTTTTATTCCATGTGATTGGATTAAAAATTTAATTTCATCTTGTGGTGTCACTTTAATCTCTTAGTTTTGTAAAAGAATAGATAACAAAAATTACTAAAATATTAAGACTTTACAAAGAGTTTGAAATTTACTGATACAATTTTTGAGCAAAGAATTATCAAAATGTTTTACTAATGTAGTAAGATATTTTCAACCAGAAAAAAAATTAAAACCCTTTTATTTATCCGTATAAAGGTCCGTAATTTTTACATGCGGCAAAATCCGCTGCTTCAATATTATCGGTGCCAAAAGATTTCCAAGCACTTGGTCTGAAAATTCTATCCTCTGAAATATTATGCATATTAACAGGAATACGTAACATGGAAGCCAAAGTTATTAGTTTATCACCTATATGTCCATAGCTTATAGCTCCGTGATTTGCACCCCAACTTGCCATAACTGAATAAACATCTTTGAACGGACCTTTTCCGGTTAGTATTGGAGCAAACCAAGTAGTTGGCCATGTTGGGTCGGTTCTTCTATCTAAAATTCTATTTACTTTTTCAGGCAAATCAACAGTGTAACCTTCGGCAATTTGCAGAACAGGACCAAGACCTTTAACAATATTTATACGGGACATTGTAACCGGCATTTCACCAATAGTTAAAAATTGAGAAGAATAACCTCCACCCCTAAAATATTCTAAATTAGCCGGACACCAGTGTGTTGCTTTTAGGCATTCTTGAACTTCACTATCTTCAATTTTCCAAAACGGCTTCATTACTGATGCACCATTTTGTTTTTGTCTTCCGGTAGCATCTAAAGTTGTAGAGCCGGAATTAATCAAATGAATAATTCCATTTTTAGCTTTGCCTGAAAGTTCATACCCTGTAACTCTTTTAACGGAATCGAAACTCCAATAAGTTCTAACATCGGAAAAAATTTGTGCCGTATCTGTTAACAGATGTCCGAAAAGCATTGACACTCCGTTTAAACTATCGTTTTCAGTTGCAACAATAAATGCTTCTCTAATACCATTCCAATCAAAAGATGAATTTAGTATTGCTTCGGAAAAATCTGCATTAGGGAAGTGGTCAGTCCATTGTCGTTGTCCCTGAAAACCGGACACTAAAGCATTATTACCTTGTGATTCTTCTTCAAATCCAATTTCTTTTAATTTAGGATTTCCAATCATTAAATCTCTAATTATCAAAGTCATTTTAACAACGGTTTCCCAATCTTTGTCTTTTTGTTCACGGGATGATTGTTTCTCGGGAGAATTAATGTCTTCGCCTTCAATACAATTATTTTTTACCCAAGCTAATGCTTTGTCAAATTCATCTTTATCAAAAATTTCTTCTTCAATTCTTCTAACAAGTTCTGTCATATCAACACTTGCAGTGCGCATTCCCAAATAATCTTGGAAAAATTCTTGGTCAACTATAGAGCCTGCTATTCCCATAGAAACACCGCCAATTCCTAAATAGGATTTATTTCTCATTTCGGCAACAGCTAAACCAGCTTTGCCAAATAGTAATAATTTTTCCTTTACATCATCAGGTATGGATGTATCACTACTATCTTGCACTTCCTTACCGTAAATACTAAAAGTAGGCAACCCTTTTTGATTGTAGCCGGCTAAAGCAGCAGCCAAATAAACAGCTCCTGGTCTTTCGGTTCCGTTAAATCCCCAAATTGCTTTTGGTGTAAGAGGTTCAATATCCATTACTTCCGTACCATAGCACCATGCCGGTGTTACTGTTAGAGAAACAGCTACGCCTTCTCGGGCAAATTTTTCTGCAGTATTTGCAGCTTCAACAACGCCCCCTATTGTTGTATCTGCAATTACACATTCTACAGGTAGTCCGTTTGAATGACGTAAATTTTCCGTTAAAAACTTGGCAGCATTTTTTGCCATGTTCATTGTTTGTTCTTCTAAAGATTCTCTTACACCTTTGCGTCTTCCATCAATCACGGGTCTAATTCCTATTTTTGGCAAGGAACCTTTTAATCTAATTTTTCCTTCATTTTTTTTGTTCATTATAATTTATTCCTAAGAAGATAAAATTTATTATGTAGAGGAAGTACTATTTAACTTTTTACTTTAGTTGTCGATTTTCTTATCTCAAATTTTGTATCTACACAAACAGTTTTAGCAGGTACCTTTCTTTTAGATTCTATTTGTTTTAATAATAAGTTAAATGCTTCTTCACCAATTCGTTTCCTGAAATGACTTATGGTAGTCAAAGGAGTTTCTAAAAATGGGGCATATAAACTATCAAAAAAGGCTATTAAAGAAATATCCTTAGGAATGTTTAATCCGTTTTCTTTAATCGCTTTAATAGCACCAAGTGTTACAAGATCACCTCCGGAGGATATTATTGCCGTAGGAAGAGGTTTTAACTCAAGAAGTTTTTGTGTGGCTGCATAACCATCTTCAAACTCAAATCCTTCACCAACTATATATTTAGTGTTTCTTTTAAGTTTAAACTTTTTTAATGCCTTATTATAACCGTCCAATCTGTTTATAATTGTATATATATTTTTTTGTCCTCTTAAAAAAGCAATTCGTTTGTGCCCTAAATTTACAAGATGCGATACAGCTTTAATTACAGATTCAGCATTATTAGTAATAACGGAACTGACCTTTATATCTTCAAATATTCTATCAATAAGAACCAAAGGTGTTTTTTTCTCTATTAGACTTACAATATGATCGCTGTTTTCCTGAACCGGAGCTAAAATAATTCCATCAACACCTCGGGAAATTAATTGATTTAAAAAAAGCAATTCTTTTTCTTGATCCTCTTCGGTATTACAAACAATTACCGTATATTGATTATCAAACCCAAGTTGTTCAATACGCCTAACAATCCTAGCAAAATACGGATTTAAGATGTCAGGCACTATTAGCCCAATTGTAAAACTTTTTTTCATTCTTAATGCTCGGGCAGTAAAATCCGGTACGTAATTTAATTCCTTAACTGCTTTAAGGATTTTGTCATTTGTTTTCTTAGAGATTTTTAAGTTTTCTTTTCCATGTAAAACTCTTGAAACAGTTGAAGGGTGTACGCCTACATAAGCTGCAACATCTTTAAGTGTGGTTGCCATATTTTAATCCATAAAAATCAAAAAAAAAGTAATTATAGTTAATAAATCTAAGAACAATCGTTTGTTGTAGATTTAAAAAGCAATATATCATTTAAATGTAAAATATCAAAATAGTTTTATTTATTTATGCCGGGAATAATAATAAAATTTAATTTTACTAATATTCATTGTTTTATTTACTTAGATTCTCTAAATTTACAATGAACAAACGATTGTATAAGCACTCTATAAAAAATTAAACATAAAATTAGAGAAAATTTATGAATAAAACTATTTTTAATGAATTAGTATCGCATCAAAAGGTTATAAACAAAGTTATTGAAATTTTACAGCCGGATATTAAACTTGCGTGCGAAATGTCTGTTGAATGTATAAAAAACGGAAACAAAATAATTCTTTTTGGTAATGGCGGAAGTGCTGCAGATGCACAACATATAGCTGCAGAGTTTACCGGAAGATACAAAACCGAACGAAAAGCCTTGCCTGCAATTGCTTTAACTACAGATACTTCGGCCTTAACGGCAATAGGGAACGATTATGGTTACGAAAGAGTTTTTGACAGACAACTGGAGGCTCTGGCTAAACCAGGAGATTTATTAATTGGAATTTCTTCAACCGGTAATAGTGAAAATGTTATTCGAGCCTTTAATCTTGGTAAAAAACTAGGATGCAAGTCTATTGGACTTAGTGGAAAGGGAGGCGGAAAGTTTAAAGGAAATTGTGATCTGAATATTATTATTCCTTCGGATAATACTCCAAGAATTCAAGAAATGCATATTCTAATAGGTCATACAATTTGCCAAGTTATTGATGATAACTTT
>JALSNL010000058.1 GCA_026987055.1 Melioribacteraceae bacterium
TATAGAAGAACATTATAAAACAAATTAGTACTTGTTATAATTCCGAATAAAAAAACGCTCAAATGTAGTAGCGAATCTCCCGATTCGCTACCGGTATTTTATGGATTTAAAAAATTATTTTCTTTTACGTTTATACTCATAATCTTTACGTTCAAGTTCATATTGCTTTTTAACGGCTTTTTTAAATTCCGAAAATAATTTTGTTACTACTTTTTTAATATCACTTCCCTCTTCGGAAACAGAAACTTTTTTACTTTTAAGATTTATAGATGCTTTCACCTTATAAAGTTTGGAAGACGAGTGGTCAAAATGAACTTCCAACAATAAATCTTTTTCATATTTTTTAAAAAGATCTTCAAAATATTTTGTTTTTTCGGTGCAAATTTTTTCTATTTGTTCTCTAAAATTTTCTTCTACGCTTTTAATTTTTTTAAGTGATAGTTTTACCATAGTTACTCCTCCTCATATTTTTCGGAATAACTAACAATATAAATATCTTTTTGTTCCAAAAATATTATAATCTATAACTGAAAGTAATACCGGGATAGTGGAAATAAGTATTGTAAGAAATGCCAAGTGTTTTTCGTCTGTCTTTATCAAGTCCGTATTTAAAATAAACTTCATTCCTTTCGCTTTCAATAACCCAATCGCCATGTGCCCAATCAAATGCAAACCCTAAAATATTCATTACCAGACCGGTAGAAAACAATATTGTATTTCTCTCTGTTCTGTCGGATTCTTCTTGCGAACTAATAACTATCGAATAATCAATATCGTTACGCAGTTTGTATTGGTCAACTAAAGCAATTCCCATTAAAGCTCCGCCTATAAGTCGTACACCTAATACAATGTAAGCTTCTGTATAATGTTTGGAATAAAAATGAATAAACCCCGGCAACACGGAAGCAACCGCAATTTTTTTCCAGTTAACATCCCGTTGAAGTTTTAGAAATTCCTCATAATTCATTCCCTTCGGAATAGGTGTGATTTCCTTAAGCGCATTATATTTTTCTTTTGAAACAGACACTTGAGCAAATGTGTTTGTTGAAATATAGAATAAGATAAAAATTATAAAAAAGTACTTTTTCAATTTTGATTCCAAAATATTTAACATAAATAAAAGAATTATATTGTCGCAAATTACTATCGAAATCTTTCAAAAAATAATTAGGAACTTTATTATTTAACCAATTAACACATTTGTTTTTTATAAAATTTCAGGTTTAACTTTTCTTTAATTTTATTTCAAAATAAATTATCTAAACCCGTTTCCCAAATAAAAATAATATTCCCACAAGTGCCGAAAAAATAAGAATGATGGCAACATAAGGATTTAATCCGAATGCAGTTAGAAAATCCCCCAAGACCATACTTACAATTCCTACAACAACGGCATAAGGCAATTGTGTTCTAACATGCTCAATATGATTACACTTGGAAGCAAGCGAACTTAGAATTGTTGTATCTGCAATTGGCGAACAGTGATCTCCCCAAACCGAACCGGCTAATACGGAACTGATAACTCCGATAAGAATTAAATGTGTTGTAGGTTCAGTTAAATTATTTATTGATGAAATTGTTGCAGACATAGGAATAATTATAGGCATAACAATTGCCATTGTTCCCCAACTTGTTCCGGTTGCAAAACTTATTGAACCGGCAACTATAAAAACAAGTACGGGTAAAAAATGCGGATTTAAACTATCGCTTAAAAGAGAAATTACATAGTCTGCCGTTTTTAGTTCCTGAGTTATGGAACTAATTCCCCAAGCAAGGACAAGAATAATTACGGCAACCAACATCGTTTGAACACCGGAATGCCAAGCCGAAATAGTCTCTTCCAATTTTTTGATTTTTTGGGCAACGGTTAAAAGAACAGCTACAAGTCCGGCAAACAAACTTGCCCAAAGCAGCGATTTATATGAATCGGAATTACTAATTATTTCTTGAACACCGTAATTGGCAATTCCTTGTGATTGTAAAGAAATAATTCCTGTATAAAACAATCCGGCAATTGTTCCGAACAAAATAATTAAAATTGGAATTGCTCCGTTAAACCATTTTGCATTTCTATTTTCAATTCCGGCTTCTTCTAAAGCTTTATCGGAATTTTCGGTTTCATAACTTTTAACACCAAATTTTCTGGCGTTTATCTCGGCTTTTAACATCGGTCCAAAATCTCTTTGTAAATATGATGTTATAAAAACAAAAAATACAGCAGCTATCGGATAAAAGCGATATGGAATAGTTTGAATAAAAACTTCGTAAGGATTTTGCGTTGAACCTATTGCTTTCAATCCTTCTCCGATTAAACCGATTTCGTAACCAATCCAAGTACTTATAATAACCAAACTAGCTACAGGAGCGGCAGTGGAATCTACAATGTAAGCAAGTTTTTCTCTTGATATTCTAAGTTTATCGGTTATCGGTCTCATCATATTCCCTATGATAAGTGAGTTTGCATAATCGTCAAAAAATATAATTACACCCATAAACCAACTTGCAAGCATACCGGAACGTGAAGTTTTTGCTAACTTGGTAATTTGATTGGCGAGTCCGGCAGTTCCACCGTTTTTTGAAATTACACCAACCACACCGCCAATTAAAAGCGTAAACATTATTATATACATGTGGTCCGGATTAATAATTGCATTAAACAAATTGGTATCTATAAGTCTAAGCAAAGCTGTTGCCGGATTAAAATTATAAATAAATAACAACCCGATATAAATTCCGGATAATAATGCAACCAGAACTTGTCTTAACAGCAACGCTAATAAAATTGCCAACAAAGGAGGAACAATACTGAACCAACCCGGGAAAACCGTTTTGGTTTGTCGCGGTAAATTCGATTCATAAAATAATATTGAATACTCACCACTATTAGGGAATGTAATTTTAAGTTCCGCTTTATTATTTTTTACTTTGGAATAGAATGTTTTCTGCCATTTACCTTGCTTAATAATCAGATTAACAGTATCAACCGAATTATCAACTTCCGAAATTTGAATTTTATTTGAAACATTAGATAATAATATGGAAGGATATGAAATTTTCTGGGCTAACAAAAAACCGGTAATTAAGAAATAAATTATAACGATAAGTTTTAGTCTCATTTTCAAATAATAATTTTTTCAACTTAATTTGGTTATTAAAATACAAAACCATAATTACTTATGTTGAACTTTTTAAATAGATTCTTCAAATTGTGAAAATGGAAAAACTTATAAGGGATAAAAAAAAGCCAAGTAACTAACTACACAAATTGAATGCTTACCGCTGCTTCCTTCCGGACCTGACGGAATTGGGCATCAATCTGTTAATTAGCACTTGGCAAATTGGATTGTAAATATATAGAATAGTTTTAATATTAGGAAAGAAAATTCTATTAAATCTGTATTTTTAATATTTAAGAAAATTGTAGAAAATTTTGCTAATTATCTATTTAAGAACAATTATAATAATTCAAACTTAAGCATTCCAATTTTTTCACTACTATTATCTCAACGCTTTTTATCACCTCACTTTTTAACTAAAAAATTTAATAAAATCTTTATTAAAACTATTATTTGTGATATATCGCACAATACTTAGTACATAAATGTCTTATTTTAATAATAATTATAAAAACAAACATTTTTGCACTATTACTTTAACAAATCGGTAGATGCCAATGGTTGTTAATCCAAAATCACCTAACTCTTAGTATTGATTCCTCTTTTACTTAAACAACCATTACTATGTTTTTAAACCGTTGAAATTATTATAATTAAAGATAGGAGGTTCAATGAAAAAGTTAATTTTACTTTTTTTATTACCAACAATTTTATCAATCGGTCAAGTAATAAATTTTGATGATGCATCAAAATGGACTCAGGGAAGCGGACCTTTTGATACTTATCAAAACGATCATAAATACAATGATCAGATCAATGGTTATGATGTAGAGTTTACAGGAGATTTAATATTAAGAGAAACTGCCGGAACTGAAGACGGTTATTCTAAAACGCATGATAGCTCTACATATTCATGGAGATTGAAAGAAGGCTCTGCAACAAGTTTTATAGCAACTGTTCATGCCACTCAAATTTCCGGTTTTTCATTTTATATGAGACAGCAAGACGGAACACCAACACCAAAGTATGTTGTACAGTTATTTATGCCTGAAAGTGATATTTGGGAAGTTATTGCAATTTTAACCCCCGATAACTTTTTTGGAAATGATTCGGAGTGGAAACTTTTTTCAAATTCCAGAAGTCTTACAGTACCCGATTCAGTTGGAAAAATTTCCATAATGATTACACCGTGGGGTTATTTGGGTCCGGTAGATGGAGTTCTAATAGATGACTTTGCTTTTGATAATCCTCTTCCTGTTGAACTAACAACTTTTTCCGCATCTGTTGTTGGAGAAAATATAAAATTAAATTGGGAAACTGCAACCGAAGTAAACAATTATGGGTTTGAAGTAGAAAGACAAAACATAAAATTAAATGATGAAAATTCCGATTGGGAAAATGTTGGTTTTGTTCAAGGATACGGAAATAGCAATTCTATAAAGCAATACAGTTTTATTGATAATTCTATAGAAGCTCCCGGTAAATACAATTATAGATTAAAACAAATTGATCTTGATGGGAAATATGAATATTCCAATATCGTTGAAGTAAATTTCGGAACCAATAAAATTTTTGAATTAGCTCAAAACTATCCAAATCCGTTTAATCCAACTACTGATATAAGCTTTAATTTGCCAACGGACGCACATGTAACATTAACTATATTTAATGTTTTAGGTGAAAAAGTTGCAGAAATAGTAAATAGTAATATTCCGGCAGGTTACCATAATGTTACGTTTGATGCAAGTGAATTAAACAGCGGAATTTATTATTACAAACTTGAGGCTGGCAACTTTATTCAAATGCGTAAAATGATGCTTTTAAAATAGTATCAAAA
>JALSNL010000059.1 GCA_026987055.1 Melioribacteraceae bacterium
AAAACATTTTAATATTTAAATAATTTCCCACAGTTCTTTAAATCTGTTTTTCAATTTTTCAGTATTATAATTTTCCAAAACATAATCTTTACCGGCACTATTTAGTTTGTTTTTATTCATTGTTTTCTTAACAACTTCCATAAGTTCTTTGCTTGTAGTAACCTTATAAACAAAAGGATGTTCAAACGTCCACGCAACAAATCTTGAACACATTAAAGCTTCAATTATTGTATTCGGCAAACCGTCATGTTTAGGAACACGTACAAACAAATTATGTTGTTGAATTAATTCCGGAACATGTTCGTGAGCCACCGGTTTAACGGGAATCATATTCTCAATTTCAAATTCGGAATTATATGGGAAAATATAAAATTTAGTTTTCGGAAATTCTTTTGCAGTTTCTTTAATCATTTTCAGATTATAAAAATTTTCTTTTCCTTCGGGAACATATACTAAGACCGAAAAATCTTTAGTTAAAGAACTATTTATATTTTCAATTTTACGATTTACAAATTCCACAACATCCGTTTCAATACCTACATCGTTCAACTCTTGCTTTAGGTTTTTATGCACAACAAATAATTTAGCACCCATTGTTTTATAGAACTTCGTTTTTATTTGTTTCGATTTCGAATTTAAAATCATCAAAACATCGGAACCGATAAAATGTAAAATGATTTTTTTCTTTAGTAATAATAGAAGTAATATTTCCCATGAATTAACCCGACCCCAAAAATAATGAATAGTTTTATATTTCTTAGCAATTCCTATTTTTTTAAATAAAGAAAAATTATTCCATTCATTCTTGTCAATAAGACGAATTAAATCCTTCAAACCGAATAATTTAAAACCCGGATGAAAACCTTTATGACTAATTATTAGAATCATTTATGTAAACTCTTACTTATAAAATCTGCTTGTTTCATTTAAAATATCTTTCAAGAATTTATAATTTATATCTTTATCCAAAACGTTACATGATGTGTCTTGTACTTCGTAAGCACCGGAAGGGAACGAAAGCGTAATTGTATTTTTTTCGATAATGGAATAATTAAAATATCCTCCGGCAACCATCCATTTACGATTAGGATTTTTTAATAATGTTTTGCCGTTAGAATAATCTTCCGGCGGATTTTTTATATGCAGAACATTTTCCATTATTGTAGGAACAACATCAGTATGATTAGTCCAATAATTATATTCTTTACTTTTTATTCCCGGCAAATGAATTATTAAAGGAACTTGTACTTCATACTTTGTATAATTCCCTCCGTGTCCCCAATAATTTTTTTTGTTCTCGTTAAATTCTTCTCCGTGATCTCCCGTAATAATAACAACGGTTTTTTTAAGTAGATTTTTATTTCTTAAAACATTAAGTATATCTCCAACAAGAGAATCAACAAAATTAGCGGAAGTTTTATATCTGTTTTTATACGGCAAAGGATTAAAGTTGTTATTTAATTTTACGTGATCAACTCTTTCCCAATACGGTTTGAATTTTTTCGGATAGTTTTTGGGAATATCATAAGCATGAATGGAATCAAAAAATAAAAAACTGAAAAAGGGTTTCTTGTTATTTAATTTGTTCATGAATACTTTCCAATCTTCCAAAGCATTTATATCTTTTTCCGATGCGGTTTTACCTTTGCTTTCGGTTCGTAAATTGGGAACGTTCTTAAATATGGTTCTGTTAAACGGCGGTATTGTTAACGTTGCACTTGCAAATATTCCAACTTGATAATTACGTTTTATAATTTCATCCATCAATACCGGTGGAATTTGCTCATCGGAAAAGGCATTCCAATAAGTTCCGTATAGTCCGTAAAATAAGGTAAATATTCCGATGCGTGTTCCGTTGCCACCGCTGTAATGTTTGTTAAACTTTAAAATATTTTTTTCTTTAATAAACTGATAAATATTTGGTGTGATTTCTTTTGTTAACATATCGAACCGCCAGCAATCCAAAACAATAAAAACAATGTTTAACGAATCGTTTTGTTCTTTGAATAATAATTTATGTTTCGGATAATCCAAAACAGCATTTTTATTTTCTTTAAATTTAAATGTTTTGTGTTTTTGAATTTTACTTAAATCAATCAAATGATATTTTGTTAAAAACCGTTTGATTGTTAAAGGATAGTACAAAGGAAGATGTCTTGCAACGGATAAAATCGGACGTTCGACAATTACATCGGCTTTTGCGTGTAAAAAATTACCGCTTAAAAAAGCCAGTAACCAAACTATCAAAAATATACGTTTTACTTTTTTTGTTATTATTTTTCCTTCAACAATTTTGTTTGAAATTATACTTAAAAAATATTCCATAATAAAAATAATTACAGCAATAATTCCGGTAATCATCCAACTGAACCAAGAGAAATGAAATATTTCATTTCCGGCTTTAACAAACATTTTAAAAATAATTCCGTTTAAGTGAATTTTATATTGTGCATAAACCTCAAAGTCCAATAATATCAACAAAATACCAATGCTTGCTATAAGAATCATCCAAATGGAAATATTTTTTTTTGAAACTTTGAGTAAACTAAGCGGATAAAAAAACAGAATCGCAACAATAAACGAAACTAAAAAAGCATTTCCGAAAACAGCCGGAACTAAATATAAAACGGTTTCAAATCCGTTAACAAAATTCATATACTTTGCATATCTGAGCATAAGAAGAAATAAAACTATTCCATTTAAAATTGTAAACGTAAAAATATATTTTGAAGTAGGGTTTTGATTCATTAAAAGTTATTTGTTAGAATTTACGGTTATTTATTACATCGGAAAAAATCCGATTATCCAATTTACCAAATTCATAAATAGAGACCACAACGGACTGTAAATAAAAATGAACAAAATTAAAGTTCCGTACATTCCTAAGCTTTGTAATTTTGCCGTGTAGTTGTTAGGAAACAAATCGAAAACAATGTGCGAACCATCCAACGGAGGAATAGGAAGGAGATTAAAGCAAAACAAGAAAATGTTAAAAATAATTGTAAGGCGGAAAATACTAAAAACAATATGCGATTGCATAAATGCGGAATCGCTTAAAAGTAAATAAAGGACATAAACAAAAACAGCCAAAATTAAATTGGCAAACGGTCCGGCAAAGGAAACCACCGCATCGTTTTTATAAACATCTTTGAATTTTCTTCTATCAACCGGAACCGGTTTAGCCCAGCCGATTAGCATAAAGCCGGAAGTAAAAGCCATAATCGGCATTATAATACTTCCGAATAAATCCAAATGTTTAATGGGATTAAGAGTTAATCGTCCGAGATTTTTAGCGGTATCATCGCCATATTTGAAAGCCAACAAAGCATGAGCATATTCGTGAATACTTAATGATATTAAAAATATAGGTAAAAAATAAAATAATAAAATTAAACGTTCGCTTATATGAATATCCGGCATTATTAACCTCTCGGGTGAAAATCTTTATGAACTTGTTTAATATAATCTCTATCAATATGAGTATAAATTTGTGTGGTGGAAATATCGGCATGTCCAAGCATTTCTTGAACCGCTCTTAAATCCGCGCCACCTTCAAGCAAGTGTGTTGCAAACGAATGACGGAACGTATGCGGATGAACATCCTTTTGTATGTTTGCTTGTTCGGTATATTTTCTAACAATTTTCCAAATTGCCATTCGTGAAAGCTTTGTTCCGCGTTTACTGATAAAAATTATATTTTCACTTTTTAATTTTTTTTGAAACAAAGGACGAACTTTTGTTAAGTATTCGGTCATCCATTTTATTGCACTGCTTCCGATTGGTACAATTCTTTGTTTGTTGCCTTTACCCAAAACTCTAATAACTTCGTCGTCAAAAAAAAGATCGGCAATTTTTAAATTGATTAGTTCCGAAACTCTTAATCCCGAAGAATAAAACAATTCCAAAATAGCTCTGTCTCTAATTCCCAAATTATTTTTTATGTTAGGTTGCTCTAAAATATTTTCCACTTCGTTAAAGGAAAGAACAACCGGCAAGCTGCGTGCAAGCTTGGTTGAAGTTAAATTTTTTGTAGGATTTTCCAGAATATATTTTTGCTCAAATAAATATGCAAAAAATCCTCTTAAAGAAGATGAATATCTGCTAACCGATGATGAAGTTAATTCGTATTCTTTTAGTTTTGTAAAAAAATCCGTAATTATTTTATAGGTAACATCGTTAAAGTCTTTTATTTTTTTTTCTTTGAGGAATAAAATGAATTTTGTTAAATCGGTTCTGTAGGAAGAAATTGAATTATCGGATAAATTTTTTTCAATTTTTAAAAGTGACAAATACTCTTTAAGAAAATCTTCCATTATTCTTTTTCTTGTTCACTCTTATTTTCACTTTCCAATTCTTCTTGTTTCGGATAACGTATTCGTTTATGATGCAAAGCCACTAAAGTAGAACAAAACGAATCTTTGATTTTTGTAAGATCTAAAAATGTTAAAGGAGATTCTACTAATTGTTCGTCGCTTAATCTGCTTCTGATAATATTAGTTACAACATTTTCAATTTTTTCGGGTGTCGGTTCTGTCATAGCTCTTACGGCGGATTCGCAAGCATCAGCAATCATTAAAATTGCTGTTTCTCTTGTCATCGGTTTAGGTCCGGGATATTGATAATCTTTTATATCAACTTTATCTTCTCCGTACATTTCCTTAGCTTTTTCATAGAAATAAGAAACCGTTAACGTACCGTGATGTGTAGGAATAAAATCTATTATTTCTTGCGGTAAATCATTTTCTTCGGCAAGTTTTATTCCGTCGGGAACATGTTGAATAATAATTTTTGCACTTTCTTCCGGTTTTAATGTATCGTGAATATTATAATTATCCATTTGGTTTTCAACAAAAGCCGTTGGGTTAAGTGTTTTGCCTATGTCGTGATAAAGTGCTCCAACTCTGGCC
>JALSNL010000060.1 GCA_026987055.1 Melioribacteraceae bacterium
ATATCTAACGGATTCGGTAGAAGTTGAAAAAGAATCGGAACGTTCGCTGAAATTAACTATTGCCAAAGTTTTATTATACAAAGTATTTTCAATTACATCGGATGAATTTAAAATTGATTCCGGACTTACACCACCATTTAATCCGTATTTAGATTTGATGTGATGATAGTTTAGCTTAGCATAAAAGTTATCGGATATTTTATAAATTGTTTTTACGTTTGCTTTCCAGCCGGAGTAGGAAGAGTTTAAATATCTACTATCCACAGATGTGTTAGTAATTCTAACCGATAAACCTAAACGTTTATGTACTTTTGCACTAAACAAAGCATCAATATAACCTTCGCCGGAAGCTTGTAAGTAGCGAATGCGTGAAAATGGTTTTGTTCTAAAAGTATCACTTTCTTCAATCATTAAAGAAACCGGATTATTTTGGACATTATATAAAAAGCCTTTGGATAAAGGAGACAATGTAATTTTGCCAATCCCTTCGGTTTGTATTTTGTTTAAATCAAAACTATTATTCCAAGCATTGTTATACGAAGTTCCGTTAAGTATTAAAGAAGAATTTCCATAACCGAGACCATATAAGGAACTTTCACTTGGTTGTCCTGTAGAACCAAGATCTAACAAATAAGAAAATGGTAACCAAGAAAGTAAATCGCCGGAATATTTATAATCTATTCTATCAATATTTTTTTTTGTCAGAGAATAACTTTTAGGAACAAAAATATATTTACCGGAATAAGAAGGGAGGAGAAATTTTTTATTTGCTTTTAACTGCATTGTATCAATAATTGTAGAATCCGGAATGGAAGAAGAATCAATAATAATAGTATGTTTAAGGGAATCGGATAAAAACAAATTTAAGGTTGTTTCGGCATTAGTAGATATTGAAAATAAAAAAGAATAAATAAAAAATATGGTTGCTAATAATTTCAAAAGTAAGTAATCCTATTTTGTTTGAAAATAAAAATAGTAAAATTGAAAATGTGTAACAATGAGAAAAGTATTGATAATATTGAACAAAATATAGCTTAAAAAGCAAAGACCAGCCTCAAAGCAAGTAAAATTAAGCTTTTAATTGATTTTTCTTGAAAAAAAACAAAAAAAATATTTTATTTTAAACTAAAAATAATTATTTTTTCATTGCATTCATTAACTAACAAACAAAAAGGAAACAAAATGGCAAAAGCAAAAAAGAAAGCAGCTCCTAAAAAAGCTGTAAAAAAAGCTGCACCAAAAAAAGCAGTTGCTAAAAAAGCAGCTCCTAAGAAAGCTGTAAAGAAAGTTGTTAAAAAAGCAGCACCTAAAAAAGTAGCTGCAAAAGGACCAATGACTAAAGGAGCAATTGTAGATCATCTGGCAGCAAAATTGGAGGTTACTAAAAAAACTGCTAATGAATTCTTGAATGAATTAAATGTACTCATTTACAAGAATGCAAAAAAATCTATTACCATTCCTGGTTTAGGAAAATTCTTTGTTCAAAAATATAAAAAGAGAAATGGTAGAAACCCTGCAACCGGCGAAAAAATGGTAATTCCTGCTAAAACTAAAGTTAGATTTAAAGTAGGAAAAGCTTTACAAGATGCTGTTTATCCTCCTAAAAAATAACAGCTTTTAGTTATTAAAAAAGTCCGGTAAGTTTTGCCGGACTTTTTTTGTGCAACGTTCAAATTTAACTTTTTATTTTTTATTTTGTTTTTCCGCAGGTTTAATTTTAACATATTTCTTTATCGATTCCAGTAATTCCTCATATAGCTCTTTTTTAATATTTGTCAAAATTATTGTAAGCAGTTTATTAAAGTCTTTCATGTGCGGACTTAAACCTATTTTTTTCCCATCCCATTCTATGTACAACGGAGCATAATTTCTACCGGAAAATATTCCTCCTTCAATTTTATCGATGTCAATAATTTTTATTTTTTCAATTCTATCTTTAATCATAAAATCGGAACAGTGCAATTCTTTATTATCAGCTTCAATTTTAAAAGGAAAAAGTTTGTAAATTTTGAGGTAATATTTATTTACAATATAAAGCAAAATAAAATTTATTAAAAGAGGAAACACAAATCGCCAATCTTTAAACATTCCAAAAGCGGAAAGTATTAGATAAAGAAGCAATATAATGCTTATAATAAAATTTCCGTATCTGTAAATAATTTTAGCGATAAATGAATATTTAAATGTTTTCATAATAATTATAATTTTAGTTTATTAGATTTTTATTTTTGTTCCGCTCATTTTTACTATTTCATTTAATTCTTTTTTTGTAATTGGCATTACGGAAAGTCTGTTTCCTCTTTGTACAAGTTTCATTTCCTGCAGTTTCGGATTTTCCTTTATTTCAGCCAATGGAACGGGATTGGCAAATTTCTTAATCAGTTTAATATCTACCATAAACCATCTAGGATTATTCGGATCACTTTTCGGATCGTAATGTTTGTCGTTTTCGTCAAAAGCTGTAAAATCCGGGTAAGCTTCTTTTACAACTTCGCATAAGCCAACAGCAGAAGGTGGTTCCGTATTGCTGTGATAATAAATCACCAAGTCGCCAATTTTCATTTCATCACGCATAAAATTTCTTGCTTGGTAATTTCTAACACCATCCCAGTGTGTTGTTTTATTTTTAGCTTTTGCCAAATCATCTATAGAAAAACATGAAGGCTCCGATTTTACAAGCCAATATTTTGTTGCCATTTTTATCTCCTTAATTTATAGAACTCTTTTTATTTTAAGTATTTATTAAACCAATTTTTTCTAAATTCGTCAACCTCTTTTTTATGCGATCTTAAAAAATGATCTCCGTTTTCTAAAAGTATTAACCTGTGTTCAATATTTTGTTTAATCAATTTATAGGAAAGATCTAATGATTGCTGAGGAAGAACTCTTGTGTCATTAAGTCCGTGCAAAATTAGCAACGGAGTAGTTTTGGAAAATTTTTCCGTAAAATTTATTATGGATCTTTTGTAACAGAGTTCCTCATTTAATTTACTGCCGTAATGTTTTAATAATTTTTCCAAAAATTTATTTTCATTATCCGAACAAGTAAGATTCGAAATTCCTCCGCTGGAAATAGCAGCTTTGAAATTATGATTTTTTGTCAAAGTTAAATACGTCATCATTCCGCCGCGACTCCAACCTTCAATTCCCCAAACTTCCTTGTTAGCAAATTCAAGTTCATCTGCCAAAGCAATTAAATTTAACACATCGTTTACATCGTTTCCGCCAAATTCATCTTTGCCTTCGCCACCGTCATTGCCTCTGTATTGAGTTTCAAAAACTACATAACCCCAACCGGCAATTTGACCAAGTATTCCTTGTGCATAAAAATCATCCAAAGCTCCGGCATCGGCATATCCACCGCGGCAAAATATAATACACGGATATTTTTTACCGGTATTCTTAGGATAGGCAAGATATCCTTTAACTTTTAATCCATCGGAAAGATAAGACATTTTCTCCAATGTAACGGAATCAACTGATTCGCTTTGCCAAGCACTTTTCAGCATTTTCTTTTGAATAGCGGGCAATGTTATTTTTGTTCTTTCAAGAAACATAATAAAATGGTCTAATTTTTAGAAACATTTTTACTAAATTTATTATTAACAATAATATTAACAAAATTAAAAGAAGTTTGATATGACAAAACAACAAAATAAAAAGTTAGCAAAAAAAAACAATAGATTAATTCAAATTGTTACAGGTATTGTAGTTCTTGCATTTATCGCTTTAATGATGTCGGATTATTTTATTCCCAAAACTAACAATCCCGTACGACCAACAAAAATAAATGAACAAAGGAATGATTTGGAGTTTAAAAAAGATGGAGAATTAACATTTCAAACAAAGGATGGTTCTTTTATTTCTACAATTGATTTGGAATTTGCCGAAACTACAAAAGAACGTACTCAAGGATTGATGTACAGAACGGAAATGAAAGAAAATCAAGGTATGTTATTTATTTTTCCGGAAGAACAAATGCAATCTTTTTGGATGCACAATACGGTTTTACCGTTGGATATGATTTTTATTAATTCTAATCTGGAGATTGTAACAATACGTAAAAATACAAAACCGTATGATGATTCCTCTTATGCTTCAACAAAACCGGCACAATATGTTGTGGAAGTTAATGCAGGTTACACAGATAAGTTTAATATTAAAGTTGGTGACAAAGTAGTTTTTAGGAGAATAAATTAATTATTGTTTTATACTCTTTACAAATGATTTTAACAAAAGAAAATATTACCTCTATAAACATAAGTGAAATTATAGATAGCAAAATTAAAAGTAATCTATTGGAAACACTTTTGGTTATTGTTCCTACCAACAGGAAACTAAGACAATTAAAAAAAGATATAATTAGAAATTTTAACGGACGTTCCGTAATAAAAATAAATATAGAAACTCTTACAACCATTACAACCAAGCTATTAAATTTTCATAAACCCTTTATTTCCTTAAGCGAAGCAGCGGCATCGGTTTTAATTAAACAATCGGCAGAGGAAATTAAATTAAATTATTTTGCCGCTTATAGTGCGGGAATTCCTTTTGGAACTTTAGACAAAATAAAAAATGTAATTGCCGAATACAAAAGACATGGTATTACGCCGGAAATTTTATTAAAAGAATCTGATAAACTTGAAGGTGGTGAAAAGAGCAAAGCTATTGATATTGCTGCAATCTATAAGTTATATCTAAAAAAATGTAAAGCTCTTTCTGCCTATGAAATTGGCGATATTTATCAAGGGTTACTTAATTTTAAAGATAGTGAATTAAAAGAATCTTTTAATAATTTTTTTATAAATGTAGATACTATTGTTGTTGACGGATTTGATGAGTTCACTGTTCCGGAAGTAAATATTCTACAAAAAATTTCCGCACTTCAAAATAAA
>JALSNL010000061.1 GCA_026987055.1 Melioribacteraceae bacterium
ATCGGCCGGAAACCGTTACAACACACATTGCAGCACCACCATTATACTTAACTGCATTTTTATTTATTTTTCGTTTAGCAACCGAATAAAGTAGCTCAAAAAAATCGCCTTCAAGTAACGGGAGCACAGCTTGTGTTTCCGGATCACCAAAACGACAATTAAACTCTATTACTTTAATTCCCTCTTTTGTATTTATTAAACCGCAATAAAGACATCCGTTAAATTTTTTATTTTTACTTCTTAAAGCTTTTAGGGTTGGATTAACAACATTTGTTTCTATTTCCGTAATTAGACTATCAGTAACAAAATTTATCGGTGCATAAGCTCCCATACCTCCGGTATTTTTTCCGGTATCACCTTCTCCAATTTTTTTATGATCTTGAGCAGGAGGAAGCAGAACATATTCTTCTCCGTCTGTAATTGCAAATACCGATAGTTCCTCGCCTTCTAAAAATTCCTCAATAACAACTTCATCACCGGCATTACCAAATATTTGTTGCTGCATAATTTCTTCAATGGCAGAAATTGCTTCCTCTTTTTTTTCAGCTATGATAACTCCTTTGCCGGCAGCAAGTCCGGAAGCTTTAATAACAATCGGATATTTTGAGGTTTCCAAATATTCTTTTGCTTTGTTTATATCATCTTTATTAAATGTTTTGAAATTTGCCGTTGGAATGTTGTATTCTCTCATCAATTCTTTAGCAAATTTTTTATTACCTTCAATTTCAGCAGCTTCTTTATTTGGACCAAAAACATAAATATCTTGTTTTCTTAATTCGTTAGCCAAACCATTTACCAGAGGTACTTCGGGTCCAATTACAACAAGCTCTACTTTATTATTTTTACAAAAATCAATTACTTCACTGAAATTATTAATATTGATAAAAACATTTACACCAACATTTAATGTTCCCGCATTCCCAGGTGATATAAACATTTTCTTTATATTTTCACTTTCGGATAATTTAAGAGCAATAGCATGCTCCCTACCACCCGAACCGATAATTAATATATTCATTATTCCGCTTTTAAATAAAATTGAAATATTTTTGTTAATTTCTCTGTTAATGCTTTTCTATTAAAATTTGCAACAAAATTCTCATTAGGTTTAGGCAACTTATTATGAACATATAAATCGTAAATTTTGATTATTGCATTTTTAATTTCTTCAATATTATCAGGCTTTGTTATAAATGAAGCTTGGTATTCTTGTAAAGCTTTTTTCGACACTCCTTCGGGCAAACATCCCAATATCGGTTTTTTAGTGCCGAAATATTCAAATAATTTCCCGGGTGTTACATTTCGCATTTTATTATTAGGCAACATTAACCACAAAATATCACTATAAATAATTTGTTTAATTGTTTCCGTATGAGTAAGATACCCGAATTCTTTTATAAAGCTTTCTAACTTTAGTCTTTTAACAAGTTTTCTATTTTCAGCTTTAAAATGCCCTACAAAATGAAGTTCAATATTAGAAGCAATATCCGGTCTTTCGAGTATTAATTTTTTAAACGCTTTTAAGACATATTTAGGAGTTATATCCTCATAAAAAATACCTGAATAAGTTAAGATCATTTTGTCATGTTCTTTTGGCAAGGGTTTAATATTTTCAAAATCTTCAGGATCAAACCCATGTGTAAAAATATCAATATCGTTAAATGAAAGAAATTTATATTCGTTTAAGAGGTCCTCTTTAACAGCTCTATTTACAACAATAACTCTATCAACTGTTCTTAATACCTTATCTTCCATCTTTTTATGCAAATATCTATGTAAAGGAGTTGGATAAAAACGGAACTGATTAGTTAACCAAGCATCTCTATAATCAACAAAAAGCGGGATGTTAAATTTATCTCGTAACTTAATTATTTTATAAATTGATGAAAACGGCGGAGCGGAAACAAAAATAGCATCAAAGTGTTTTTCCTTTAGTAACTTAGTAGCAATTTTAGCTGCTTTGCCTGACCAAAATATTTTATTATCGGGAATAAATAAGGTTTTACTAATTCTACCGAATATTTTCATAATCCAAGTGGAAGGCATTTTTACAACACCTTTTTTCAATACGGAATTAGGATTAAAGGCTTCGGTTCTAATAACTTCAATATTTGCTTTCTGAACTTCTTCCATCAGACTTTGGTCATAAGCGAAGTAAGCAATTTTACCGGTAGTTATAACAGTTGGTTTCCAACCGAACTTTTGCATATGCTTTGTAAATTTAAGAGTTCGTTGAACACCGCTTAATCCTAACGGCGGATAATAATATGCTATTACAAGTACTTTAAACATTTTTTATGATTGATAATTTGGAGATTCTTTAGTAATAATAACATCATGCGGATGACTTTCGCGTAAACCGGATGCAGAAATTTTTACAAATTTGGCATTCTCCTTAAATTCTTCAATTGTATGTGCTCCGCAATATCCCATCGAGGCTCTTAAACCACCGATAAATTGATGAATAGTATCCGAAAGCGGACCTTTGAAAGGGACTCTTCCTTCAACACCTTCGGGAACAAGTTTTTTAATATCGTCTTCCATATCTTGAAAGTATCTGTCCTTACTTCCCTTTTTCATTGCGCCGATTGAACCCATTCCGCGATACAATTTAAAGCTTCTTCCTTCAAAAAGAATTTTTTCACCGGGAGTTTCTTCCACACCGGCAAACATTCCGCCCATCATTACCGAATCTGCTCCGGCAGCAATAGCTTTTGCCACATCTCCGGTTTGTTTAATTCCGCCATCGGCAATAACAGGAATACCGGTTCCTTTAAGTGCATTTGCCACTTCAAATATTGCACTTACTTGCGGAACGCCTACACCGGCAACAACTCTTGTAGTACAAATTGAACCGGCTCCAATTCCAACTTTTACACCGTCAACTCCCATTTTAACTAAATCCAATGCAGCTTCTTTTGTTACAATGTTGCCTGCTATTAAATCGGTTTCAGGATATTTCTTTTTAATTTTTTTTACTGTTTGCATAACACCTTCCGAATGTCCGTGAGCTGTATCTACAACTATAACATCCACATGAGCTTTTACAAGTGCATCAACTCTTTTCATTGTATCGGAAGAAACACTTACCGCCGCCCCAACGCGTAATCTGCCAATTTTGTCTTTACATGCATTTGGAAATTTCTTCTTTTTGGAAATATCCTTAAAAGTAATTAATCCTTTCAGAATAAATTTTTCATCAACTACAGGTAGTTTTTCCACTTTATATTTTTGAAGTAAAACTTCCGCTTCTTCTAAAGTTGTTCCAACGGGAGCAGTACGCAGTTTTTTAGTTGTCATTACATCGGATACTTTAAGCTTTAAGTTCGGTTCAAAACGTAAATCCCTATTTGTTAGTATGCCAAGTAATTTTTTATTTTTATCAACAATAGGAATACCGGAAATTTTATATTTTGCCATCAATTCCGTTGCATCGCCTACGGTTTTATTAACGCCAAGAGTAATGGGATTATGAATCATTCCGCTTTCGGAACGTTTAACTTTATCAACTTCTTCTGCTTGACGTTCAATGCTCATATTTTTATGTATAATGCCAATTCCGCCTTGTGCCGCCATAGCAATTGCCATTTTAGATTCTGTTACAGTATCCATTGCGGCGGAAAGAAATGGAATTTTTAATTCTATATTTTTAGTAAGTTTTGTTTCAAGATTTGTTTCCCTTGGGAGCACATTTGATTTTGCAGGAACAAGGAGCAAGTCATCAAAGGTAAGTCCTGTAAATAATATTTTGTTCTTGGTCATTTTGTACCTATATAAAAATTAAAAAGTTTATAGAATGTTTTATTCAAATGCAGATATTCCGGTAATATCCTCTCCAATAATTAAGGTATGCATTTCGTGCGTTCCTTCGTAAGTTTTTACACTTTCCAAATTTGCAGAGTGACGCATAATCGGATATTCACTTAAAATTCCATTTGCTCCAAGTATTTCTCTTGCAGTTCGGGCTGCGTTTAATGCAACTTCGCAATTATTTCTTTTAGCCATAGAAATTTGTGTATGCTTTACTTCGCCTTTATCTTTCAACTTTGCCAATTGTAAATTCAATAATTGAGCCTTTGTAATTTCAGTTAAAATTTCCACAAGTTTCTTTTGTGTTAATTGATAACCGGCAATTGGTCGGCTAAATTGTACTCTGCTTTTAGCATAATTTAATGCGGAATCATAAACCGCCATCATTGAGCCGACAACACCCCAAGCAATTCCGTATCTGGCTTGATTAAGACACATTAACGGAGAACGTAAACCTTTAGTTTTAGGCAGCAAATTTTCTTCCGGCACAAAAACATCTTGAAAAATTAATTCCGAAGTTACCGAAGCACGCAGGGAATGTTTTCCTTTCATCTCGGGAGCAGAAAATCCGTTAAATTCCTTTTCAACCAGAAAACCGTGTACAACTCCATCCAGCTTTGCCCAAACAACAGCAACATCGGCTAAAGTTCCGTTAGTAATCCACATTTTTGCTCCGTTAAGAATGTAACCTCCGTCAACTTTTTTAGCTGTTGTTACCATTCCGCCGGGGTTCGAGCCGTAATCGGGTTCGGTTAATCCGAAACAACCAATTTTATTGCCCGTAGCAAGTTGAGGCAGCCATTTTTCTTTTTGTTCTTCACTGCCAAAAGTATAAATAGGATACATAACCAAACTACTTTGTACCGAAGCAAAACTTCGTAATCCGCTATCACCTCTTTCAAGTTCTTGCATTGCCAAACCGTAAGCAACATTATTCATATTTGCGCAACCGTATTTTTGCGGAAGCGTAATTCCGAAAACACCAAGCTCACCAAGTTGTTTAACCAATTCCAGTGGAAACGTTCCTTTTAAGTAATGTCCCTCTATTATCG
>JALSNL010000062.1 GCA_026987055.1 Melioribacteraceae bacterium
TTAATTAACTTTAATGTTAATATTATTCGGCATTTTTTATAATAATCATTCCTAAGAAATATAAATGAATATTCACAATACAATTATCGTTCTTGATTTTGGTTCTCAATACACACAATTAATTGCAAGAAGAATTAGAGAACAAAATGTACACTCAATAATTTTGCCAAGTTCAATTTCCGTTCAAGAAATTATTGAAATGAATCCTAAAGGTATAATCCTTTCCGGCGGACCAACAAGTGTTTATGATAATAACGCACCGCAATTAAATGAAGCAATACTTGAGTTGAATATTCCAATATTAGGCATTTGTTACGGAATGCAACTGATAGCAAAACATTTTAACGGTAAAGTTGTTCCTGCAGAAAAAAGAGAATATGGAAAAGCAAACATTGAAATTACAAACAAAAGTCTGCTGATTAACAATGTAGAAAATAATTCTGTTGTTTGGATGAGCCATGGCGATTATATAACGGAACTGCCAAAAGATTTTTCGGTGGATGCAAAAACAGAAAATTCACCAATTTGTGCAATATCAAACGCAAATAAAAATATTTATGCATTACAATTTCATCCGGAAGTTGCACATACCAAAGAAGGCAAAAAAATAATTAAAAACTTTCTTTTTGATGTTTGTAAATGTCAACCGGATTGGACGCCGGCTAATTTTATAGAAGAAGCCATTACCAATATCAAGGAAAAAACAAAAAACAGAAAAGTACTTTGTGCTTTAAGCGGCGGAGTGGATTCTTCGGTAGCAGCTGTACTAATGCAAAAAGCTATTGGTGAAAATTTAATATGCGTTCACGTAGATAACGGTTTAATGCGTAAAAACGAAAGTAAAAATGTTATTGAAATGTTTGAAAAAAACTTTAATCTTAAAATTATTCATATAGATGCCGGTGAATTATTTTTATCCAGATTAAAAAATGTAATTGAACCCGAAGAAAAAAGAAAAATAATAGGGAACACATTTATTGAAGTATTTGAAAATGAAGCAAAAAAGTTTGACGATGTAGAATATTTAGTACAGGGGACTCTCTATCCTGATGTTATTGAATCGGCTTCTGCCGGAAGCGGTTCACACAAAATAAAAACACATCATAATGTTGGCGGATTGCCTGAAAAAATGAATCTAAAATTAATTGAGCCTTTTAGAGAATTATTTAAAGATGAAGTTAGACAAATTGGTGAACTTTTAGGAATCCCACATGAGTTTGTTCATCGCCATCCGTTTCCGGGTCCCGGACTAGCTGTAAGAGTTTTAGGGGAAGTAACAAAAGAAAGATGCGATTTATTAAGAGATGTTGACCAAATTTTTATCGATTCATTACATAAATTTGATATTTATTATAAAATTTGGCAAGCCTTTGCCGTGTTATTACCAATTCAAACAGTTGGAGTTATGGGAGATGCAAGAACTTACGAATCGGTAATTGCCTTGCGCGCCGTAAATTCAACCGATGGAATGACAGCTGATTGGTATAAATTTGAAAATGAGTTCTTAGAATATGTATCAAACAAAATAATTAGAAATGTTACCGGTGTTAATCGTGTGGTTTATGATATAAGTTCAAAACCTCCGTCAACTATAGAATGGGAATAGTATAAAAACAAAAATAAAATTATGTTAAAAGTAAAAGAATTACCATTGGATGATAGACCCAGAGAAAAGCTAATCCTAAAAGGAGCCGCTAATTTAAGTGATGCCGAACTAATTGCAATTTTACTTAGAACCGGTACAAAAGGGAAGTCGGTAATTGAAATAGCTCAAGAGTTAATAAAAAAAGACGGTTTAGCAAGATTGGCATCCGGTTCTGTAGCATCTTTTACTAAAAATAATGGAATTGGAAAAGATAAGGCTGCAACCTTGGCAGCAGCATTTGAACTTGCCAGAAGAGTAAAATTTAAAGAAAAATGGTATTCATATAAAAAAATCACTTCTCCCGAAGAGTTAGCGGAGATTTTTATTCCGTTACTTAAAGATGAAATTAAAGAAAAATTTATAGTTGTATGTTTAAATACATCAAATCAAATAATTAAATATGAAATAATATCTGTTGGAAATTTAAATGCAAGTATAGTACATCCGCGGGAAGTTTTCAAAGTTGCAATAGAGAATAATTCGGCAAATATTTTCCTTATTCATAACCATCCGAGCGGAAACCCTGAGCCCAGTAATGAAGATATAAAAATTACTAAAAAGCTGGTTGAAGCCGGAAAAATCTTTGAAATTAGCGTTTTTGACCATATTATTATTGCCGGCGATGGATATACAAGTTTTGTAGAGAGGAAAATTATTTAAAAGAATATCGCTTTTTCTGTTTTTTTATTTAAAATACTTTCTTAGTTTAGCACAATAAATTAAATATTTTATAAGAAGGACTATCTTTTAACAAAAAAAAGGAGACCACAGATGAAAAAAATAAAAAGGCTAGTTTCTATATCGATAACTTCGGCACTTTTGGTTGGTACTTTGTCACTAACCAGTTGTGGTGGTGTTAGCGAAGAACAATATGCAGAACTGAATGCTTTACGAAGCGAAGTAACTGCTTTAGAAACTGAAGTTAATTCTTTAACAAGTGAAAAAACAAAACTTGAAAGAGAAATAGCCGAAATGGAAGCAAAATTAGCACAATGCGCTAAAGACAAAGCAGAAACATCAAAGAATTTAAAAAGCTTAGGATTATAACAAAGTTTAAATAAAGGAGAAAACAAATGAAACATTTTAAGTATATTTTTGGTGTATTTGCTCTTTTAGTATTCTTTTCTACTAGTATGTTAGCACAACAAGAAGAAATGACTACTGATGAATGGGAAGCTGAAATTGCCAAATTATCCCAATCAAAAGCAGATTTATCAAAAAAAATTGAAGCTTTACAAAGTGAAGTAAACGCATTGGTTAGCAAAAAAAATGCTTTGCAATCATATGAAGATTGCCAATCGGAAACTTATGCTATGGTTGGTGCCACTAATGCTGATGTTGCAGAATTTAGCAAAAAAGTTAATGACTTAAATGCTAGAATAAGCAGTCATCAACGTACAAAAGCAGAAAGACAAGCAGAACTTGATGCATTAAAAGCCAGTAAACTTAGTGCTTTACCTCAATTTTATTCATTAGTACATAGTAAATTACAAAGTATGATTGATGCTTGGCCAAATGAAGCAATTGATTATACAGTTGTTAGAGGTGATTGTCTTTGGAGAATTTCCAAGAAAAAAGAACATTATGGAAATGGTTTTGCTTGGCCAAAAATTTATAATGCAAATAGAGACAAAATTAAAAATCCGGATTTAATTTATCCGAACCAAATGCTTACTATTCCTAATTTAACTGAACAAGAAAAAAGTAAATATGATAAATTAAGAGCTAATTATAAACCGGCTCCTATGCAATAAGGTTTTTAATTATTTCTTGAAATAATTTTAATGGATATCCTTAGAGTAAATTTATTAGTAAATGAATTTTCCCGGGGATATCCATTTTATGTTTAGGAGGTTTTACGTTAGTAGAAAAAAAAATTAAGTTAGAAAATGTAGAATTACTTTCGTTGTTGGGCTTTAATGATGAAAATTTAATCCCTTTATCTGAAAAATTTCAAGATTCATTTTCTATTAGAGGAGATATTGCCACAATAAAAGGTGAAAGAATTAATGTTGAATACATAGAAAAAATATTTAACGAAATGATTTATGTATTAAACACTACTAGTAAACTTACACCGGCAGATGTTTCTACAATAATTGATTTAACATTAACAGGTAAAGATGTTATAACGCCCGAAGATTTTTCTTCTATAGTTTTATATACTAAAAAAGAACCGATTAAAGCAAAAACAGAAACGCAATTGCAATATGTAAAAGCTATGCACGAAAATGATATTTGTTTTGGTATTGGTCCGGCCGGAACAGGTAAAACCTATCTTGCTGTTGCAACTGCAATTTCCGCATTAAAGAAAGGTGCTGTAAAAAAAATTGTTTTAGCACGTCCCGCAGTAGAAGCCGGCGAAAGTTTAGGTTTTTTACCGGGTGATTTCAAAGAGAAAATTGATCCTTATCTACGTCCTCTTTATGATGCTTTACAGGATATGCTTCCTGATGATCAGCTGAAAAAATATATTGAAAGAGAAATAATTGAAATAGTACCTTTGGCATACATGCGCGGTAGAACTCTTAATAATGCCTACATTATTCTTGATGAAGCACAAAATTCAACTGATTTGCAAATGAAAATGTTTTTAACAAGAATCGGTCCTAATTCAAAAGCTATTATAACCGGCGATATTACGCAAATTGATTTACCGCATAATGTTACAAGCGGACTTATCCAAGTAAATTCAATACTCAAAAATATTGATGGTGTTGGATTTGTTGAGTTTAACAAAGGCGACGTAGTTAGACACAAGCTGGTAAAAGATATTATTGAAGCTTATGAAAAATTTAATGGAAAAGATTCAGTTTAGTAATTCATCCGAAACTAAAATTACTAAGTTTTTATTTTTATCTTCACCTAATCCCAAAATAAAATTTTGGTTGCCAAAATCCAAAAATTGATCATTTGCATCTTTAGTTTCAATTTTTTTTATTTCCTCAACGGATTCAATTTGGTCAACAGCAATTGCAAATTTAGAATTACTATTGTTGAATAAAATAACACGTTCGGAACTATGTTGTTGGATTGTTTCTTTTATTTTAGCAAATAATATTTTCATTTGAGAAAGCTCTTGTTCTCTTGTTTCTTTTATCAAGTGATGTGCTTCATCAAAATTATTAGATTTTTTCAGAACCTCAATCTTTTGAGCAATACTATGAATTGTCTTATGCGGTTCGTCAAATTTAACTAACA
>JALSNL010000063.1 GCA_026987055.1 Melioribacteraceae bacterium
TATTCCTATCTTGGTGATTTGAATGAAAACGGAATTGCCGAAGAAAACGAGTTTAAGCCCGATCCTTATGAAGGAGATTTTATTCAAACTACAGTTCCTACCGATAAACTTTTTCCTGTTATAGATTTAAAACTTAACACGCGTTGGAAAATTGATTTTAAAAAATATTTTAAAAAAGATAATTTTGTTAATACAATTCTAAAAGCAATAACTACCGAAACTACTTACAGACTTGAAGAAAACAGTAAAGAAAAAGATACAAAGAAAATCTATTTGCTTAATGCAAGCAGTTTCCAAAATGATTCAACAACAATCAGAGGTTCAAATTATTTTCAACAAGATTTACATATCTTGAAAAACCAACGAGACCTATCATTCAGATTACGTTTTACACAAAGGAAAAGTTTAAATCAATATAGTGCCGGTTTGGAAAAATCTTTTTTAAAAGAAAAAAGTTTACGTATAAAATTCAGAATGGTTAAGGAAATAAATAACGAAACCGAAATTATAAACAAAGTGGAAAATGTACTTGCTCCAATAACAACAAACAGATCACGCTTAACAAATTCCAACATTGTTAAAACTGATTTTTCATATCGTCCGGTAAATAATATGGAATTCGGTTTTAAAATAAAAGTCAGCAGATTGGAAGATAAATATCCGCAAAAGCCCACTATTATTGACGAAAACAGACTTACACTCAGATTTACGCTTTCACTTTTAAGAAAGGGAAGACTTAGATTTGAAATAGAAAGAACGGAACTAATTGCCAACACAAGGGAAAACATTATCCCGTTTGAAATTACAAACGGAAATTTATTAGGTAAAAATTATATTTGGAGAACAAATTTCGATTACAGATTTACAAATAATTTGCAGGCAAATATAAATTATAGCGGAAGGTTACACGGAAAGGGAAAAGTTATAAACACTTTACGTGCCGAAGTAAGAGCTTATTTTTAATCTCGGAAAATTATTTCAAAAAATGTTCTTAACTTTTTTTTGACAGATATTCAGTGTGGGAAATAAAATCATATTAAACACCACAGTAATTTTATTAAATATATTTTCCCTTAAAATACGTTGAACGGATTACTAATCTGTTCTACAAAAATATTGCTTCTTGAAAATTACAAAAAGATTATGCGAGAAAAATAAAATAGCATTTACTTATATTTAAATTTTAATCAACAAATAAAAATTAAAACTACAATGAAAATTAAAACAAATCTTATAGAAGCTCACATACTAAAACAAACCGAAGCCGGGAACAAATATTTGATAATGAAAAGAGCCGCCGATCAAAAATATCCTAACATTTGGCAAATGACAACCGGAAAAATAGACAAAGATGAAAAAGCTTACGAAGCCGCCATTAGAGAAATAAAAGAAGAAACAAATCTTGATATTAATGAATTGTATGTTGTTCCGAACATAAATTACTTTTACGACAATAAAGACGATAGCATAACAATCATTCCGGTATTTGTTGCTATTGTTAAAAAAGATAACGATATAAAATTATCATCGGAACATTCGGAATACAAATGGAGCAATGCAAAGGAAGCAAAAGAATTATTCGCTTGGCAAGGTCAAAAACAATCGCTTGATATTATTGAAGATTACTTTACCGGTAAAAATATGAATTTGTACTTCACAAAAATTTCCAAATAATCATTAGTAAATAAGGACAAAATTTTTAATATTTTAGATTACGAAAATCATTTAAAACTCGGAGGTTTATATTGGAACTTTTGGTTGTAGGTTCAATTGGTCTTGATTATGTCGAAACGCCATTCGGAAAAGTGGAAAATGCTCTTGGCGGTGCGGCATCTTACATTGCATTATCCGCAAGTTATTTTTCCAAATCCGTTGGAGTTGTTGCAGTTATTGGAGACGACTTTCCCAAAGAACATTTGAAAATGTTGGAAGACCACAATGTTGATATAGATAATATTGAGGTTGTTATTGGCGGCAAAACATTCAGATGGGGAGGACGTTATCATTATGATTTGAATGTACGGGATACTTTATACACGGACCTGAATGTTTTTGAAAATTTTAATCCTGTAATTCCCGAGCATTATAAGAAAAACAGTTTTGTTATACTCGGAAATATTTTACCTTCGCTGCAATTAAAAGTATTAGACCAATTGGAGGAAAACAATTTTGTTGTGTGCGATACAATGAACTTATGGATTGAAACAACACTTGATGATTTGAAGAAAGTTATTAAACGAACGAATGTTTTAATTATAAACGATTCCGAAGCACGCTTGCTTTCAAAAGAAGCAAATTTAATTAAAGCCGCCAGAATTATTAGAGAAATGGGTCCCGAATATTTAATTATAAAAAAAGGGGAGCACGGAGCATTATTGTTTAATAACGGTTCTATATTTTCCGCTCCTGCATATCCGTTGGAATCAATTTTTGACCCAACCGGTGCCGGCGATACTTTCCTTGGAGGTTTTACCGGATATCTGCATAAAACAAACGACACAAGTTTTGAAAATATGAAAAGAGCAGTAATTTACGGAAGTGCAATGGCATCTTTTTGTGTGGAACAATTCAGCACAAAAGGATTGGAGAATTTGGATAAACTTCAAATTTACGATAGATTTATGGAATTTAAAGAATTGTCAAGGTTTGAAGATGAGTAATTTTAAGTCAATCTATTTTGAAAACGATAAACTTGTTTTAATTAATCAAACCTTGCTCCCGATTAAAGAAGAATACATTTTTACGGACGATTACGAACGAATATCCGTTTCAATAGAAAGATTGGAAGTGCGAGGTGCTCCCGCAATAGGAATTGCCGCCGCTTATGCATTTGCTTTGGCTTTCAAAAATATTTCAAATCCGGATGATGAATATTTTAAAAAAGTTTTTAATCGTTTGGCATCTACAAGACCAACAGCCGTAAATCTTTTTTGGGCTTTGGAAAGAATGAAGAAAATATTTATCGCAAATAAACAGAAAGAAAGTTTGTATAAAATTTTACTCAACGAAGCTATTCGGATACATAACGAAGATATTGAAATGTGTAACAAAATGGGTGAAAACGGTTTGGAGATTTTCACCGGAGAAACAACCGTATTAACACATTGCAATACCGGAGCCTTGGCAACCGGAGGCAGCGGTACGGCTTTTAGCGTTATATTAAACGGATATAAAAACGGTTTGGTAAAATATGTTTACGCCGATGAAACCAGACCGCTTTTGCAAGGCTCGCGTTTAACCGCTTTTGAATTGGATAAAGCGGGAATTCCATTTTCAATAAACTCGGATTCAACCGCTGCATTTTTAATGCAAAAAAATAAAATCGATTTGGTAGTTGTAGGTTCCGATAGAATTGCCGTAAACGGAGATGCGGCTAATAAAATAGGAACATATAATTTGGCTGTGCTTTGTAAACATCATAACATTCCTTTCTATATTGCCGCACCAACTTCTACAATTGATAAAAATTGTAAAACCGGCGATGACATTACAATTGAGTTCAGAGATAAAAAAGAATTGAATTCATTTAAAGGTGTTCAAATAACATCCGAAAAGTATAATGTTTTTGCTCCGGCTTTTGATGTAACACCGAATGAATTAATTACCGGAATTATAACCGAGAAAGCTTTGCATAAACCTCCTTATAATTTTAGTGGAGTTTAACAAATCAAATGGCTGAAATAGTAAAAGCCGAAGCTGTAGTTTTACGCAAAACTAATTTTAAAGATTCCAGTTTAATTGTACAATTCTACACAAAAGAATTCGGTAAAATTTCTGCAATGCTAAAAGGTGCCCGAAGTTCAAAATCCAAAATAGGAAGCAAGGTAGATGTTTTAAATCATACGGAAATTGTTTTATATAAAAAGGAAGAACGAGAACTGCAATTAGTAACGCAGGCAAATCTTAAAAATTATTTTCCTAATGTTAAAGAAGATTTGGATAGATTGAAATATGCTGCCGCCATTTGCGAATTAATATTGGAACTTATTCCGGAAAATGAAAATAATGAAAAAATGTTTAGAGGTCTTACAAAAATTATTTCTTTAATTGATAAAAAAGATTCGGACCCTCAAATTTTATTTGCTCGTTTTTTCTTATTCTTTATAAAAGAAATAGGATATGAAATTTCCACAAAAAATTGTATCAAATGCGGAGCTAAACTTAAAAGCACGCAAACAAATGCTTTTAATTATGAAGAAGGAATTATATGTTCCGAATGTTATAACGAAAACATTTTATCTTATAAATTATCTTCGGAACTTTTCGAATTATTTGACTGTCTAAGCACAAGAAAGAAAATTAATACGGTTAATAGAAAAAGCATTAACAATGTAATTTTTATTTTGGAAAAATTTTTAACATACCACATTCCTGAATTTAGGGGAATAAGAACATTGAAATTATTATAAAATATATTGAGGTAACAATGAAACGTAGAACACTCTTTAGCACAATATCGTTAGTAGTAATTGGAATTGTTTTCGGAGCAATTCTTGTATCGAGTATCGGTTACGATAAAAAAAGCAATGCCGAACCAATTCAAGTCGGTAGCGATTCTTCGCCTATAACAAGTGTAAGTGTAACTGATTTTAACAAAGCTTTTACAGAAGTTGCTGAAAAAGTAACTCCTTCCATTGTAAGTATAAAAGTCACAAGTAAAGTAAAAGATGCACCGCATATAAATTTTGAAGGTTTTGATTTACCATTTAAATTCAAAGAAAAAGTTCCGCAAAAACAAATGGGAGCCGGTAGCGGTGTTATAATTTCAAAAGACGGCTATATTCTTACAAACAATCATGTTGTTGAACATGCACTTAGTTTGGAAGTTGTATTATC
>JALSNL010000064.1 GCA_026987055.1 Melioribacteraceae bacterium
TTAAAACTATTTTGCCTTCATTTGTGTATTTGAAAGCATTGTCTAATAAATTAACAAAAATTTGAGAAACCGTATAATTATCAACATTCCGGATTGTATCGTCTGTTTCTTTTTCTACATTAAACTTAATTTTCCTGTTTTTAATAGAAGCGTTTGCTTCATTGATTAGATTAACTAATATATCCGAATATATATCAACTTTTCTTGGTGAATATTCATATGAACCGGTTTGAATTTCGGACATATTAAGTATTAAATCAATTGTACGAATTAATCTGTCTCCTGCAGATTTAATTATACTAAAACTGTTTTCTATTTCTTTTGTTAATTTACCGTTAAGTTCGTTTTCTATTAAACTTGTAAAACTTAATATTGTATTTATCGGAGAACGAATTTCATGCGACATTTGTGCAAGAAATTGAGATTTAAGCTTATCGGATTCTTCCGCTTTAATTTTAGCTTTTAATAATTCTTCCTCAAAATATTTTCTTTTTATAGCTACGCCCAATGTATTGGCGGCAGTTTGCAATGTTGAAACTTCGGTTTCTGTCCAAATTCTTTCATATCTGCATTCATCAAAACCTATAAATCCCCAAAATTTTTCAAAAACAAATATTGGTACAATTATTAAAGATTCGGTTTTTGTCTCCTCAAAACTTCTTCTTTCCTCTTTAGGTAATTTACTTATACTAGCCTGATATACTTTTTTTTGCTTTAGTGTTTTTAATATATTAGCAAGTCCGTTTTTTTTATACGAAATATTTTCCGTTTTAACACTTGAAGGAGTTTTATAAGTTTCCTCAGCAATCCATTTATATCTTTGACTAATCAGTAAATCATTTTTTTCATCTTTATGATTCTGAAAAATGTAGCATCTGCTAACATTTAACGCTTCACCCAATCTTTTTAGTACTTCTTCAATATTGGCTTGCCATTTTAATGTTTTCAGAAAAGTTTCGGTAGAAAAACTTAATGCCGAAAGAATTTTATCTCTAGTTTGAAGAGCTTCAACAGCGTTTATTCTTTTAGTAATATCATCAAATATTCCAATTATATATTGGCTAAAAGAACCTGATGATGTAAGTTTTTGTGCGGTTAAAGAACCCCAAATAAATGAACCGTCTTTTTTTATATATTTTCTTTCCGTATAAAATTGGTCTCGTTTACCGTTTCTTAATTCTGATAAAAGCTTTTTACTTTCAATAACATATTCCGGCTCCATCAAATCTAATATAGATTTTCTTCTCAATTCTTTTTTTGTAAAACCAAAGCAGTTTAAGAATTTAGGATTTACTTCTTTTATTAAATTATTATCATCTATTAAAATAATTCCAACGCTACTTTTTTCAAATATTGAATAGAACTTTTCATCACTTTCTTTTTTAGCTTTTTCCGCTTCTTTTTCTTTTGTTACATCTTTAAGAATTACTTGTATTGCTTTTTTCCCTTCATGTTCTATTGGCGTGGCAATGGTTTGGATAATTATTTTATTTCCCTTAAGGTCAATAAATGTTCCTTCAAATTCTCCAACAGCTTTTCCCGTACGATACATTGTTTTTATACGTTTCTCTATATCTTTTTTTGATTCTTCAGCTATAAATTTAAAAATATTTTTACCTACAATATCACTTTCCTTTGTTGCTCCAATCATTTTCATTGCACTGGGATTAGCAAATAAAAGAGTGTCTTTAGAATGTACAATAATACCGTTACGTGAATTGTTAACCAAATTGCGATATTTTTGTTCACTCTCTATTATTTTTTCTTCTAATAGTTTTTGTTTTGTAATATTTGTACTGCAAACTTTAATTATTTTATTGTGTTGTTCATCTCCAATAATTTGAACAAATTCCCTTACCCAAATAATATCATTGTTCTGCTTTTGTTTTCTTAATTCCCAGCTTTTATTACTCCCTTCATCTTTAATAGCTTTGTTAAGTTCCTTTTTTAATTTAGCTCTATCTTTTGGATAAGAAAAAGCTAAAAAATTTTCCCCGATAATTTCATTTTCTTTTAAATTAAAAATCCGTTTAACATTAATATTTATTTTCTTGATGTTGTAATTATAATCCAACTCAAAAATCATTATTTGGTTTTCTATTGTATTTTTACTCATAATTATCTAATAATTTCTTGAATTTACTATTTGTAACTTAACCTATAATATAAGGAATTTGAGTTTAAAATAACTAATTATAAGAAGTGTGTAACTTGAAATAGAATAATGGACCAATGAATTAACAAAAACTAATTTTACATCTTAAATTTTTATAAAAAACTCTTTAATAAAAGAAATTCACTTCTACAATTAATTATATTTCCTTACATTATACGGTATAAGTTTAAAAAATTATACAAAATTATTTAAGAAATATAAGGAGAGAAAAATGGGAAATTCCGTGTTTCATATTAACCTTCCGAAGAATGAACCGATTAAAAGTTATGCCCCGGGTTCACCGGAAAAAACAGCACTAAAAAAACGAATTAAAGAATTAAAAAGCAAAGTTTTGGAAATTCCATTAATAATTGGCGGTAAAGAAATTAAAACCGGCAATATGGAAGACTGTATTATTCCCCACGAGCATAAAACCGTAATCGGCAGATATCACAAAGCCGGGAAAAAAGAAGTTGAAATGGCAATTAATGCAGCATTAAAAGCGCGGGAAAGTTGGGCTGCAATGGATTGGAACGAAAGAGCTGCAATATTTTTAAAAGCCGGTGATTTACTTGCTTCGCCTTATTGGAGAAATACTTTGAATGCTGCTACAATGTTGGCTCAAAGTAAAAACGCTTTTCAGGCCGAAATTGATTCCGCTTGCGAGCTAATAGATTTCTTCAGATTTAATGCATATTATGCTCAGCAAATTTATAATGAACAACCGCCTCATTCACCGGAAGGACAATGGAATAAATTGGAATACAGACCTTTGGAAGGTTTTATTTTTTCGGTTTCACCATTTAACTTTACTTCTATTGCCGGTAATCTTCCAACCTCACCGGCTTTAATGGGAAACGTGGTAATTATGAAACCCGCTTCCAGTGCGGTTTATACAGGTTATTGGTTAATGAAATTATTTGAAGCCGCCGGTTTTCCGCCCGGAGTAATTAATTTTGTTCCCGGTTCAGGAAGCCAGGTTGGTAATCCTGTAATGAATTCACCTCATTTTGCCGGTATTCATTTTACAGGCAGCACTCCGGTTTTCCAAAGTATGTGGAGAATAGTTGGAGAAAATATTTCCAAATATAAATCTTATCCAAGAATTGTTGGCGAAACCGGCGGTAAAGATTTTATTTTTGTTCATAAAAGTGCCGATGTTAAAGAAGTTGGTACCGCAATGATTAGAGGTGCATTTGAATATCAAGGACAAAAATGTTCGGCGGCTTCGCGTGCTTATGTTCCTTCTTCTATGTGGAAAAGATTGGAAAAGTTTTTGTTATCAGAAATTAAAACCTTGAAAATGGGAACACCGGAAAACTTTACAAACTTTATAAATGCCGTAATAGATAAAAATGCTTTCGATTCCATTACAAGTTATATTAACTATGCAAAAAAATCCAAGGATGCAAAAATAATTACCGGCGGAAACTATGATGATTCCGTAGGATACTTTATTGAACCGACAATTATCCTTACAACAAATCCGAAATTCAAAACTATGGAAGAAGAAATATTCGGTCCTGTTTTAACAATTTATGTTTACCCGACAGCAAAGTATAAAGAAACATTACATTTATGTAATGAAACATCGGTATATGCATTAACAGGCGCGGTATTTGCCAAAGATAGAGATGCAATAATTTTAGCCGATAAAATTTTAGTAAATGCTGCCGGTAATTTTTACATAAACGATAAACCGACCGGTGCTGTTGTTGGTCAGCAACCTTTTGGCGGTGCCAGAGCTAGCGGTACAAACGACAAAGCGGGAAGTTACTTAAACTTAATCCGTTGGACATCCCCCAGAACAATAAAAGAAAATTTTATTCCGCCAAACGATTACAGATATCCGTTTTTAGGTGAGGAATAAATTTAAGTTTCAAAAACTATTTTGCAGGAACTTGGCAAACCCGGGTTCCTGCAGTTTTAATTGTTGAAACAAGTCAACTTTTAAGTTGTTTTAGATTTTTTACAATTCTTAATATAATTTTTTTCAAAATATTTATAGGGTTACCATTACCATTTCTGTTTACAACTTATTGTGTTTTAGATGTTTTGTTACTTCGGCTGGAATTCCAATCCTGTGCATTAGAAGGATTATTATTATTACCGTTACCATTCGGGTTCGCAACCCGTTGTGTTTTCGAAGTCTTATTACTTCTGCTGGAATTCCAATCTTGAGCGTTAGTTGATGGTGGAATGTTAGTTCCGGTATTTCCGTTATTACCGTTTCTTAAATTTTCCCCGTTATTATATTGATTATTGTTACCGTTACCATTCGGGTTCGCAACTCGTTGTGTTTTCGAAGTCTTATTACTTCGGCTTGAGTTCCAGTCTTGGGCATTTATTGATGGCGGAATATTATTATTTTCTTCTTCATTTCCGTTATTACCATTTCTTACATTCTCGCCATTATTATACTGACCATTGTTCTGATTATCTTCAACTATTGGATGTCTTTTATTTGAGCGTGATGTATTGTGATTGTTTGCCGGATTCGGATCATTGTTTCCATCACCGTTAGGGTTACCAACTCTTGAGGTTTTTGATGTTTTATTACTTCTGCTTGAGTTCCAGTCTTGGGCATTGATAGATGGAGGAATATTATTATTTTCTTCTCCATTTCCGTTATTACCGTTTCTTACATTCTCGCCATTATTATACTGATTAT
>JALSNL010000065.1 GCA_026987055.1 Melioribacteraceae bacterium
TGTTTGGTTTGTTGAACATAAGGCTGATCCATTAAAAGTTTACGATGTACCATTACAACCAGGCTATAGCATTAGAGGACATTACACCGTCTTTCATTTAACCGCCAAATCACCTGATATTTTTTATCTTAAAACATTATTAGAGTCAGGATTAGTAAAAGATATTGATGCTGAACTACCAGAAAACGCTAATCCCACCGCCTTGCTTCAAGCAGAACTGTCCGATAGATTTGAAAATTTTAAATTACTTTTGGATTATGGAGCAGATATTAATAAAGAGATTGGAGAATTTAAACGGGCAACTTTAAATATAGTAGAGGGTAATATGTCCTGGCAGTTTGCCTATGAACTTTTGAAAAGAGGTGCAAATTTTAATACAGATATGCGAGCTGGTCAATCACAAATTGTGAGGGTTATTGAGGATATAGTATTTCGCCCATCCGTTTCCTTAAACTATCGTGGAGCAGACTACAGAGAAAAATGTGTGGAATATTTAGAAGGTCATGGAGTACCAAAAATTCATCCTTGGATGCCCGAAGATGAAAAATATGTCAAAGAAAACGACAAATATCAATTGTATATTAATGAAAATTATGACCCCAAAACTAAAACAGTTCAAGGTGAAGATAGATGGGTAAAATTCGAAGAATCATCTAAATACAAACCGCAAAAAGACAACGGGGTTTATGTTGAAGATGTAGAATAACCTCAAAGATTAAAAGTCGTACAGAAATAAAACCAATCCTGGTTACAAAAATGGATTTACAAAAAGTTTTATGAATAGAAATCTGAAGTTTTACAAATAATTTTTTAACATAAACAATATGTTTTTACAGTACTTGCAATTAAGCTGGTATTTAATTTCCAGCAACAAGAACACCATTAAAAAAATAAAAAACACAAAGCATTCCTCAAAACGAATTTTTCTCATAGTTATTATAAACAGCCTTGTATTATCCGCAGTATTCTTTTTGGCATTGGCAGTTAAACCAGCGTTAATAGGTCCAAATGCAATAGGCACCACAATATTTTTATGGCCTGGCTGGATAAACGTGACTATAAATATAATTAAAAATGCTTCCGAGTTTATTTTTATGTTTTATGGTTGGGTATTGGCGCTATGGTTATGGGCGTACATTTTTCGAGAGAAAAGTAATTATAAGAATATGACTGTATTAATGATGTATTTTTTCTCTTTATATGTTATTTATTTTTCCTTAAACATATTTATGCCGTTGTTTTGTGGTGGTAATGCTACAATAACCAACTTAATTCAGCTTCTTTTAAAAATATTTTTTGTTGTATTCTTTGTTAGAAACTTAAAGTTATTTTTTGAATGGAACATGTGGAAAAGTCTAATAATATTTTTGTTGTCCTATATCTTTTTTATTATAATTATTCTTACAATATGGAGAATAATTTGGGAAATGTTATCATATTATATTACATTTTTAAATTATTAAACTATTTTATTGGAGAGAAATAAGTAATTCAAGTTATAGAAATCATAAAAAAAATAAATCAGAAAGCACAACTTAATTAAATTAAGCTATCTGGCTGGTAAATGTAAAAAATATTACAACATAAATAATCAATTAAATAATTTATTTAATAATTAATAAAAAAATATGAAAGTGAAAATTTTTATAGGAATCATTATTTTAGGACTAGCTGGTATTGGAATTTACATATCTGGTTTTAATAAAGGTGAAATTGTTGGAGAAGTTAATACAAATCCAAATGAAAAATTTATTTCAAATAAAGAAGCGGAAGTAATGGATGAATGTGAAGCTGTTAATTTAGAGAAAAAAGAGTATCAAAATTTAACTTTAAAAATTGGCAAGATAGAAGAGATTGAGAATACTAAACTTAAAAAAGAATACACTCTAGACGAATTACAGAATTTAGGCTATGGTGTTTTTATAGAAAGTCCCTCCAATGAAAAACCACTCTATTTAAAAACAGAAATTTGCCAAGGGGATAAGACTAAATCTTATACTGATCTTGGTCTAGATGATAGTGATACAGAGGGTTCCTTTGGAAGTCTAACCCAATTTAATAATGAGCAAGCAGATGGATTGGTTGACGAAACCATAGATAAGCCTGGTAATTATACTTTATATACTTACGCTTCTACTGACGGTACTCACTGGACAATTGCCAAATCATTTGAATTTATTGTAAAATAGCTTAAAAATAATGCTATAAAAAACTAAAATGATTCCAAATAAAATTTATATCATTGGGCCAGCTGGTAGCGGAAAAAGTTTCCTGGCTAAAAGACTACACATTTACAGTAACAAAATTGACAATAAAGACTATCAAAGAAATGTGTTTACGGACCAGCAGATTTCTTCCCAATTTCCAAAAAAACAATTACCCATTCTAGATTTAGATGATATTTTTTGGGCTAAAAAATATACCCGACTAAATACACCACAAAAACAACGACGACTTTTACAACATTTTTTACAGGCCAACCAAAAAATAGGCTGGATTATTGAAGGTACTTCTCCAAATTTTTCTCAAGATATCTTAGTATTTAAACCAAAAATTATTTGGCTTAATCCTCCTTTAATAATATTATTATACCGTCTCACTAAAAGATTTATTTTAAAAAATAATTTTATCCAAAACAAAAGATTTTTATTAAACAAATATAAGCCTGGACAAATTACAAAGACTTCACCGGAAAAATTAGCTAATTTATATAAACTATACAAAGGTGTTATTGGTTATAAAATGAAAGATAATTTATATAAAACACATAAAAAGATTGCCAACGATAATAAAATTTAAATGACTGGAAATAGTCCCCTTATTTCTAAGAAAGATGCCTGTTATAAAATCAAGCATTGACAAAACAACGAAAAGGCTTCAGAATTAAGAAAAGGAGGTGTTTTTTGTTTTAAAAATAACTTACTACAATTTATAATATTATTAAAAAATTTATGCCTGAAGAAAAAAAAGAGTCACAAGTAATTAAACTACCACTAAAAATAACTGTCGGTGATTTAGCGAAGAAATTTGATATTGCCGTTACCGAGCTTATCAAAGTTATGATGAGTAATGGTATCGTGGCGAACGTTAATGAATTGGTGGATTATGATATCGCTGCTATTATTGCTGAGGAATTAGAAATTAAAACAGAATTAGACCACAAAGTGATTGATGACACTGAAGAACTTGTGGCTGATAAATTAACCGAACTTCTTAAGGCCGAACAGGAAAATAGCAAAAACTTAACACCTCGCCCACCTATCGTAACTGTCCTTGGGCATGTTGATCACGGAAAAACAACTCTTCTGGATACTCTTAAAAAAACAAAATTGGCCGACAAGGAGGCTGGGGGAATAACTCAACATATTAGTTCTTATCAGGTAAAAGAAAAAGGTAAATTAATCACTTTCATTGATACCCCTGGACACGAAGCCTTCCAAGCTATGCGAGAAAGAGGTGCTAGTATTGCTGACATCGCAATTTTAGTGGTGGCGGCCGATGATGGAGTTAAGCCTCAAACTAAAGAAGTAATTAAATTTTTAGCCGAGAAAAAAATACCAACGGTTGTAGCCATTAACAAAATAGACAAACAAAATGCTGATATAAATCGTGTTAAACAGGAGTTAGCTGAAAATGAATTATTGGTAGAAGGATACGGTGGAGATACTCCTTTTGTTGAAATTTCTGCTAAAAATAATAAGAATTTAGACGAACTACTAGAAACAGTCTTACTTGTGGCTGACATGAGTGAATTAACTGCTGACTATGACCGAGACGCTTTAGGTGTCGTGCTAGAAGCAGAGAAAGACCCTAAAAAAGGACCCCTAGCAAATATTATTATTAAAACAGGAACACTTAAAGTTGGACAGGATGTTTTGATTGGCAATATCAGTGGGAGAGTTCGTAAGATAGAAGATTATACTGGAACACCAATTTCTAAGGCACCGCCATCAATGCCTATTACTATTTATGGATTATCAGAAGTACCAAAAAGTAATGAAATTTTACAGATAATTGATGTAAAAGCAAAACGGAAAATAAAACTTCTTGGAGGCAATGAAACAAAACGAGACTTAGATTCTTCGGCTATCATTAATGATATCAACGCTTCTCTGATGAACAAATACTCAATAATTTTGAAAGCTGATACCCAAGGAAGTCTTGAGGCTATCACTCAAGTTTTACAAACGATTAGCTCAAAAGAAATTGTTTTAAAAATAATTCAAAGTGGTGTTGGACCAATTACGGAAAAAGATATTCAAACTGCTCAAAGCGGTGGGGCTACAGTTTATGGATTTAATGTGCACCCGACTCAATCTGCTAAACAATTAGCTGAAAAAACGGAGATTATTACAAAATCTTATAACATTATTTATGAACTTATTGAAGATGTGAAGGAAGAAATGTCTTCTAGATTGGCTCCGGAAATTAAAAGAACTGATTTAGGAAGATTGAAGGTTTTGGCTATTTTCAAAAATATGAAGAAAAGTATGATTGTTGGTGGTAAAGTTATGAATGGAAAAATAGTTAAAGGTGCGCAAATTGAAATTCTCCGAGACAAACAGCCTATCAACAAAGGAAAGCTTGTTCAGCTACAACATAACAAAGAGGAAGTTGAAGAAGTAAAGGAAAATTTTGAATGTGGTTTAACTTTTGAAGGAACTGAGAAGATTGAAGTTGGAGATATTCTTTTGAGCTTTAAGGAGGAAGAGGTTAAACGTAAAATTTAAGCTTCGACGGGATTGCTATAGTCTATAGTTCCTGTAATTACTACGAATGTACAAATATTTAGTCTTTAGATT
>JALSNL010000066.1 GCA_026987055.1 Melioribacteraceae bacterium
GTTGTATCCTTAAAAGTATATGCATATTGTAAATTTTGGAAAACACCTTCAACAGAGTTTAAATCACTAATAAGAGAGCCTTCGGTTCCAATGCTATTATCTAATTTAGGAGCAAATGGATTAACACAGCTTATAAAAGAAAAAGTAATAAATAATAAAAAAAATTTTAAAACCATATTTATATTTGACGTTTTAATAATTACCTCTTTTAATAAAACTTACCTTTTAATTCACTCCAACTCGGGAAATCATTAGTGCTAATATCTATCCATTCCGTAATTACCCAATGATTATTGGCATCCAAATTTACTTTAAATTGTGCACTTCCTCTATATTCGCTAGTTGGTTCTTCCGTATTTGAATGAGGAAGAATAACCGAATAATCATAATTATAAAGAGCACTGTCTCCTTGTCTGGAACTAACCTCATTAAAAAGATTAACAATAATTGATTTGTCTTTAGGAATACTTGTTAAAAGATTTGAAAAATATTGTCTCTCCGCCTCAAGGTTCCATTCATTTAGAACATTATATTTTGTTGTTGCTTTGGCTTCAGGATAAAATTTGTAGCCTTTATCTAAAAATGAACTATCAACAAAACAACTTTCATAATTCCTAACAATTTTTTCTCTAAAAGAATCTTTTAAGTTCTCAAACAATTGTTCAATTGTAGTAGCTGCAATAAAAGAAGACCTGCCTTTGTCAGGCTTTTCCGCTTTGCGTGTGGTTAATAAATCACAACTTGAAATTAGCAAAATTATAAAAAATAGTATTAGCAGATATTTTACATTATTTTTTATTTGTATTGGCATTTTTTTGCTTTTTAGTTATCTATAATAGTTAATATACTTAAATCAAATTGGTTTTAGCAAAGGGAAATTAGCTTGGGATGGAGCAATTAAGAAATCTTAATGTTTTTGCATTACACATATTCCCACAGAGAAACCACTTTAACTTTTTGTATATATTTCTACTTTTTAAAAATTGCTATAAATCTTCCGGAACTATTCTTATTAAAACTTTCGCCGTTATAATCACCAAACAATTTATCTACTTTAAAACCCATCTTTTGAAGATTATGTATAATTTCATCATCCGAATATAATTTTACCGACTCCATAAACTCAGCTTTTTCCCTACCCGAAATTATTTGAATTTTTTTTATAACTCTGTTGTCCCAAATTTTTCGATCTTCTATAATTATTTTATCGTTTACAATTTTTTCGGAATGTGGTATAAGATTTTTTTTAACAAAATTCTTATTGAGAAAATCCAATACGTATTTGCCATTTTCATTCAGCATAGAAAAAGCATTTTTTATAAACCTGAAGTTTTCTTCATCACTATCAAAATAACCGAAACTTGTAAAAAGATTTATTACCAAATCAAATTGTGTGTTGATAAAAAACTTTCTAATATCAGCATTAATAAAATTTATATTCAAATTTAATTGTTCAGCTTTTTTCTTACCAATATTCAATAATGTTTTACTTAAATCAAAAGCCGTAACATTAAAACCTTTTTCAGCCAGTAAAATAGAATGTCTTCCGTTTCCACAAGCAGCATCCAAAATGTTGGAATTCTTGTTTAGTTTGATATTTGCTAAAATTAAATCTATTATCTTTTCAGCATCTTTTATATCTCTATGGTTGTAAACATCCAAATATTCTTTAGAAGAAAACCAATCTTCAAACCATTCTTTTTTCATTAAATTCCTAAGACAAAATTTGTGTCTAAAATATAATTCATGTTGAAATAACTATAAATTAAAGTACAATAAATTATTAACCCACTAAACCTAAATTAGTTTTCTTAAAGGGAACATTTTATTATTTTACAATAGTTTTCACACTACCGGTTTTTAGGCAAGTTGTATGTGCACCAAATAAAAGTAACATTTATTGCTTTCTTTTTCACAAACAGGAATGTCTGTGATACATTTTCCATCAACAACAAATTTTAGTATATTAAATATCAACTCGATGTAAAACAGCCCGACCAATTGTTGCTTCGTCGGCAAACTCCAAATCACCCCCAATTGGCAAACCTCTGGCAATTCTTGTAACTTTTACTCCCAAAGGTTTTATGAGTTTAGCTAAATAAAGAGCGGTGGTTTCCCCTTCCGTATCAGGATTTATAGCAAGAATAACCTCTTTTATTTCTTCGTTATGCAATCGTTGAATAAGCTCTTTTATTTTAAGTTCATCCGGTCCAATTCCCGAAAGCGGAGAAAGGACACCGCCTATAACATGATATAGTCCGTTATACTCGTTTGTATTTTCAATTGCAATTACATCACTAGCTTCTTCAACAACACAAATAATAGATTGATTACGCTTAGGATTTTTACAAACGGAACAAACTTCTTCTGCTGAAATATTAAAACATTTTGAACAAAATTTAATATTATCTTTTAAGTAAGTAAGCGAATTAATCAAAGCTTCCAATTCCTGCTTATCTTTTTTAACCATGTGCAAAGCTAACCTTTGGGCACTTTTTTTCCCTATTGACGGAAGCTTACTTAATTCTTCTATTACAATTCTAAGTGGTTCGGCAATTTCCAAATTAAAATCCCGGTATGTTTAATCCTGGTGGAATCATTCCTTTTGTAACATTCCCTAAATCTTCTTCCGCCATTTTACCGGCAGCTTCCAAAGCTTTATTTACGGCAGCTACAATTAAATCTTCCATCATTTCTTTGTCACCGGATTTAGCAATTTCTTCATCTATTTCTAAAGATATTATTTCTTTTTGTCCGTTACAAGTAGCTTTAACCATTCCACCGCCACTTTCGGCAGTAACTGTTTTATTGGCAAGTTCAGCTTGGGTTTTTTCCATTTCTGCTTGCATTTTTTGAATTTGCTTCATCATTCCGGCCATATTACCTTTCATTCTTCCTCCATTAAGTGTTTTATCTTTTTATTGAAACATACAATACTTTGTAGAAGTTTCGTATAATGTTTGTTATATTATTTTTAACTATAAATTTAATAAAATAATAAAGACAATGAAATTATTATATTTATGTGTTATTTTATTAGATTAAAAATAATTTTTAAGTAAAAAAAACTATGTTTACAAAATACGGATATTCAACAATTGGAATTGCAGCTATTATTTCCTTTATTCTCTTGATAGTTTCAATTTTTACTCAAAACGTTTACATTAAGTATCCGCTAATTGTTGTTGCTATTTTTATTCTGGTTTTTACATTAAACTTTTTTAGAGATCCGGATAGAACACCGCCAAACGCAGATAATGTAATTGTTTCCCCTGCTGATGGTAAAGTGTTAATTATTAAGGAAGTTACGGACGAACGTTTTTTAAATGAAAAAGCTTGGCAAGTTTCAATTTTTATGTCGCCACTTAATGTTCATGTAAACAGAATTCCAATTGCCGGTAAAGTTGATTATTTAAAATATATAAAGGGGGAATATCTTGTTGCGTATCATGATAAAGCTGATGTACGCAATGAACGTTCCGAATTCGGTATAACATCTAAATACGGAAAAGTTTTGTTTACACAAGTTGCAGGCATGGTTGCCAGACGTATTGTATATGACTTAAAACTTGGCGATTCCGTAAATATGGGCGAAAGATTCGGAATGATAAAATTCGGTAGTCGTGTTGATGTTGTGGTTCCTAAAAAATGGAATCTGAAAGTAAAAGTAAATGACTTGACAACAGCAGGTGAAACTATCTTATTTGATATTAAGTAATTATGAAAAAATCTTACTTTCCAAATATTATTACTACACTTAATCTTTTAAGTGGATTCCTTTCAATTGTTTTTGCAAGCGAAGGAAACTATGAATTTGCGGCGGCTTTAATTTTAGTTGCTTCAATATTCGATTTAACCGATGGAATTGTAGCAAGATTATTAAAAACATCCAGTCAATTTGGTGTGGAATTGGATTCTTTAAGTGATGCAGTAAGTTTTGGTGCTGCTCCGGCTTTTTTAATTTATAAATTTCATTTCCATACTTTAGGATGGATTGGAATTTTACTTAGTTCGTTTCTATTAATCTTTGGAGTTTTACGCTTGGCAAGATTTAATTCTCAAATTACCGATCTTGATACGAAAGCAGATTTCAAAGGATTACCTATTCCCCTTTCGGCTATTACAGTTGCTATGTTTATTCTATATGAATTTAATACACATGATTTTAGTAATTCGATAAATTACATTGCAATTCCTTTAGTATTGATTTTATCTATTGCAATGGTAAGTAATATTAAATATAGTGCGTTTCCCAAACTTAATAAATCTACTTTACGTGGTAAACCATTTTATCTGCTTTTTACTATTCTAGGTTTAATATTAGTATTTTTAACTGACGGAACTGCATTATTTTATATATTTTTGGTAATTGTTTTTTGGGGAATAATAAAACATTTTATAAAGAAAATTTCCCCTTCAAATAAAAATGAAAAAATAGAACTAAAAGAAAAACAAATTTGAGATAAGCATTGTATAAAGCTACGGTAATAATAAAAACAAGACCGGATATTCTTGATCCGCAAGGCAAAGCTGCTGAACAAGGAGCAAAACTTTTGGGATACACAAATGTTTCCAAAACAAGAATTGGTAAGTATGTTGAATTTTTTGTTAATACAACCAATAAAGACGAAGCCGAAAAAGAAGTAAAAGAATATGCCGAAAAACTTTTAAGTAACCCGATAATGGAAGATTTTGAATTTAACCTAGAAGAAGTAAATGAAGCCTAAATTTGGTGTTGTTGTTTTCCCCGGA
>JALSNL010000067.1 GCA_026987055.1 Melioribacteraceae bacterium
GTGACGGTTCTATAAATAATATAAACATAAAACAAATATTTGTTTTTGAAGGATTGGAACGCGTGGAAGTTGAAGAAGTTAATGCCGGAGATATTTGTGCTATTGTCGGCATTGAAGATATAGATATTGGCGATACAATTGCAGATAGCGAAAATCCCGAACCTATGCCTATTATTGCAATTGATGAACCTACAATCAGTATGAATTTTACCGTAAACACTTCCCCATTCTACGGACAAGAAGGGAAATATGTTACATCAAGACATTTGCATGATAGGCTACAAAAAGAACTTCAACAAAACGTTGCACTTAAAGTTGAAGATACAGGTTCGCCCGATACTTTTAAAGTCTCCGGCAGAGGTATTTTGCATTTATCTATATTAATTGAAACAATGAGGCGAGAAGGATACGAACTTGCCATTGGAGCACCAAAAGTAATTTATAAAGAAATAGACGGCAAAAAAGCAGAACCGATTGAAACGCTTGTTGTTGATGTTCCTTCCGAATTAGCTGGTAAGGTTATAGAAATTGTTGGTAAGAAAAAAGGCGAAATGATGAAAATGGAACAAAAAGGAAGCTTAACTAAACTTGAGTTCCACATTCCTTCACGCGGTTTAATGGGATTAAGAAATAAAATTTTAACTGCTACAGCCGGAGAAGGAATTATGCATCATCGGTTTTATCAATACGAATTTTTCAAAGGTTCAATTACTCAAAGACAGTCCGGAGTTTTAATTTCTATGCATACCGGTGCAGCAACAGCTTACGCACTTGATTCTTTGCAAGATAGAGGTAAATTTTTTATTGACCCGGGTGATGTTGTTTACCAAGGTCAAATTGTTGGTGAATACAACAAGGACAACGATATTGAAGTTCACGTTCAACGAGGGAAAAAACTTACCAATATGAGAGCCGCCGGTTCCGATAAAGCTGCTAAAATTGCACCTGCTATAAAGTTTACACTTGAAGAATCTCTTGAATATATTAAAGATGATGAACTTGTAGAAGTTACTCCCAAATCAATACGTATGAGAAAACTTTATTTAGATCCAACGGAACGAAAAAGATATAATAATAAAAAGGTAAGCTAATATTCTCCATTAATAATTTTAAGGTGAAATATGGAAACTATAAAAAATAAAGTGGTTTTTATTACCGGAGCAACTTCCGGAATTGGTAAAGCATGTGCCGAAAGTTTTGCCTCGGAAGGTGCCAAACTAATTTTAACTGCACGTAGAGAAAATTTGTTAAATGATATTAAAAATGAATTAACAACCAAATATAACACCGATGTTCTTTCATTAGCTTTGGATGTACGTAATAGAAATGAAGTACAAAAAGTTGTTGCATCATTACCGGACCAATGGAAAAATATTGATATTCTTATTAACAATGCCGGACTTGCAAAAGGGATGAATAAAATTTATGAAGATGATATTGATAACTGGGAAGATATGATAGATACAAATATAAAAGGTTTGCTTTACGTTACCCGTGCAATTGTACCCGGTATGGTTGAACGAGAAAGTGGACACATAATTAATATCGGTTCAACTGCCGGACATGAAGCATATCCCAAAGGTCATGTTTATTGTGCAACAAAACATGCGGTTAACGCAATTACCAAAGGTTTAAGAATGGATGTGGTTGATAAAAACATCCGTGTTAGTACAGTAGATCCCGGTGCTGTTGAAACAAATTTTAGTATTGTCAGATTTTCCGGCGACAAAGAGAAAGCAAAAAATGTTTATAAAGGTTTAACTCCTTTAACCGGTGCTGATGTTGCCGATGCGGTTTTATTTTGTGCAACAAGACCTCCGCATGCAAATATTGCCGAAATAATTCTTATGCCTACACAGCAAGCAAGTGCAATGGTTTTTCATCGTACGTAAAGAATAAAAAATTTGTTTTACGGTCTTTTGTGAATGCAAGAGACTGTAAAATATTTTTTACATGTAAGAGATATGCTCTTGCTACAATGGTGATAATGAATCTTCCGATTTGTTATAAAACAATAAAAAACTCCGGAGGACTCTTAATTTTTCCGCACTACTTTATTTCATGAAGTGCATTTTTCTTAAACAATCTCCAATGCCAGAAGAAAACCAAAGCGGAAATTAAAAGAAAAATTATTGAGTAAACCAATGTTTGAAATCCGTTTCGTTGCTCTCCTTTAAGCACAACTTTATATCCTTCTTTACGCATTTTTGTTAGTTCTTCTTCGGATGGTTTTGGTGCAGATTCCCCTTTTAATTCCTGCGGGAAATGTTTAGGACTATTTTGCCAAAAATTATCGTTTGTTTGAAATTGCTCGTATTGCCACTGATCTATTGTAAATTCCGGATATGCTATTTTAATAATACTAAACAAACTTGTACCTAACGAAATAACCAATGCTATAACCGAGATAAAACAAACGGCAAGCGAATAAATTTCCAGAGATGTTCTTTTCATAAATGTTCCTAAAAATTTAAAGTATCAAATATAAAACAATAAAACTATTTATAAAGTTCCAATTAACATCTCTCATAAAAACATACTGATATCGCCGGAACCTTCACGAACAACTTCGGCTTCTTCACCTGTAAAATCAATTATACTGGAAGGAACACCATTCAAAGCTCCCATAGAAAGCATAAGATCAACTTGTCTGTTAAAAATACTTTTTATTTCCAAAGGGTAATAAATTAGTTCACCTCTTCTGGTAGTTACACTTGTACTAATAATCGGGTTCCCAACTCCCTCGGCAAGTGTTCTGGCAATTTCATTATCGGGGACGCGTATGCCAACCGTTTTTCTTTTGGTCCATAATATTTTAGGCACTTCTTTGGCTGCCGGTAAAATAAATGTATAAGCACCGGGTATAAGTTTTTTAATAGATTTATATGCATAATTGGAAACCTTTGCATATTTGGAAATATCTTTTAAATCGGAACATAAAAAACTAAAAAGCTTTGTATTAGTTTCGTTTTTAATCATATAAATTCTTTCAACTGCTTTTTTATTATAAATATCACAGCCAAATCCGTAAACCGTATCTGTCGGATAAATTATTACTCCGCCATTTTTTAATACTTCCACAGCTTTGTTAATATATCTTTGTTGCGGATTTTCCGGATGCAATTCATAATATTCCATTAGTAAACTCCTAAATAAACTGATTTTTATTACTTGTAAATATAACATATAAAATAATTTCACCAACTACGTGTTTGTAAAGTTAAATATTTATATTTACCAAATAGATATAATAGAATTTGTAAATTACAAGGAAGAAAATTTATGGATAAACCATGTGCTGTGGTTGCTGTTAGTGGAGGTTTGGACAGTTGCGTAACAACAGCAATTGCTCAAAAAAATTATGAATTGGCATTAGTTCATATAAATTACGGACAAAAAACCGAAAAAAAAGAATTAGAATCTTTTCACAAAATAGCTAATTATTTTAATGTAAATAAAAAAATGGTTATTGACTTTTCACATTTTCAAAAAATAGGTGGATCCTCTTTAACGGATAAAACCATGGAAGTTGAAAAAGCCGATTTGGAAAATAAAGAAATCCCTTCTTCATACGTTCCGTTTAGGAATGGAAACATACTTTCCGCATGCGTAAGCTGGGCAGAAATTTTAGGTGCTAAAGCAGTTTTTATCGGAGCGGTTTTCGAAGATTCATCCGGCTATCCCGATTGCCGTCCCGATTTTTTTAAGGCTTTTGAAAACGCTGTAAATTTAGGAACAAAGCCTGAAACACATATTAAAATAGAAACTCCGATAATTGAACTTAGCAAAAAAGAAATTATTAAACTTGGTCTTGATCTTAAAGCACCTTTGGAATTAACATGGTCTTGCTACAGTAATGAAGATGAAGCTTGCGGTGTATGCGATAGCTGTGCATTAAGGTTAAGAGGCTTTCAAAGTCTTGGAGTTGTTGATCCTATTGCATATAAAGAAATACCAAATTATTTAGAAAAATAGAAAGGAATAAAAATGAACGATAAAAGAAAACTTTTAGTTACTTTTGAAAATGAATATCCCGACAGAGACTATACAATTGAACATGAAGCCCCGGAATTTACTTCGGTTTGTCCGGTAACAGGGCAACCGGATTTTGCAACAATAACACTCGAATATATTCCGGATAAACTTTGCATTGAATTGAAATCTTATAAGATTTACCTAAACTCATTTAGAAACGACGGCATATATTATGAGAGTGTAACCAATAGAATATTGGACGATTTGGTAGCTGTTTGTAAACCCAGATATATGAGAATATATGCGGAGTTTAATACCAGAGGCGGAATTTCTTCTATAGTAGAAGTTGAATATGAAAATAATTTTGAAATTAATAGTCTAAACTAAAACAATATGTTACAACATTCTCAAAATTTTTATTCACTTATTTTCATAGCCAGAAAAATTCTTCTGTACAAATATTTGGCTATGACTTCTAGCGATGCGATTAATAACAATCCGTTCAAATAGTGTAATAGGTTTATTAATCAATAATAAAATTTTGGAGTAAAAAATGTTAAAGAAAAAAATAACTAGAAGAAGTTGGGCAGAGCCATATAAAATAAAAGTTGTTGAACCATTAAAAATGTCCACAAGAAAAGAACGGGAAAAGTATGCTAAAAAAGCCGGCTACAATACTTTCTTATTAAAGTCCGATGAAGTTTATATAGATTTACTTACAGATAGCGGAACAAATGCAATGAGCGACAGACAATGGGCAGG
>JALSNL010000068.1 GCA_026987055.1 Melioribacteraceae bacterium
AAGTGTAAAATCGAAAACAGAAAAACCGGATAAGTTTTTGTTATTGCAGAATTATCCGAATCCGTTTAATCCTACAACAACAATCCAATATACAATACCTTCAGCCAAAACGTTGCATACAACATCTCAATATGTACAATTAAAGGTATATGATTTACTTGGACGTGAAGTGGCAACCTTAATAAATGAAGAAGAACAACCGGGTAATTATTCAATAATTTTTAACGGTTCGGATTTATCTGCAGGAACATATTTTTATCAATTGCGTTACGGTAATTATTTACAAACAAAAAAAATGATTTTACTTCAATAAAAGGAATGGTTAAATGTTAAAGAAAATTATCATACTTATGATGGTTGTTTTTTTCTTTTCTTGTAGTGCGGAGAAAAACAAAAATAAGAGAAATGAAACAAATAAAGCTGAGCACGAACAACAAGAAATTGGCGAACACAAATCAATTCATCAGCAAGAGTGGGAAGAGCATCAAACCGAAAGTAGAAATTATTCTTTGGAAAAAACCGATCTTGAAGTAATTAAAACAGAGAATATTACATTGGATTTCAGTAAGAAATTTATTCTACCGCATTATACGACTGATGCTAAAAAATTAGTTTTTACAACTGAAAATTACAATGGTATTTGGATTTACGATTTTGAAAAAAATATTATTCGTCAACTTAATGCATTACCCGGTAGCGGATATAAGTTTGAACTTTCTTCAGACGGTAGTAAAGTTTATTTCAGAAATAAAATATTTAAAAAAAATAATCCTAAAGCAGAATATGCAATAATTGAACAAACAATCTATTCAAAGAAAATGAATATGTTGTACATTTCTAAAAATGTTTTAACTCCGCCGGTGCAAATTGATAATGAAATAATATTTTTGGAAAATGATAAACCTAAAGCGTACAATATAAAAACAAAAAAAATAGAAAAAGAAATTACTTCAACATTTATTTACGTTGTTAATAATAAATTGATAAAATTTACCAAGGATAAAAAAGAAACAATATCATTAAACGGAATGAAACCCATTTCCTCTAAATATACCGGAGATAAAAAAAATATAATTTGTTTAACTGCTGCAAAAGGCTTGTTACTATTGGATAATAACGGCACTGTGCTAAATATTTATCCTAAAGCATTTTCATTATCAAAGTTAAGTAATAGTAATCTTGTTGTATTTACCGAAGAAGAAGATAATGGGAAACAAATTGTTAAATCTGATATTTATATTGGTTTTACAAATTCCGATAAAAAAATAAAGTTGAAAAATTTGGAAGATAAAAAAATATTCAATCCGGTTTGGAGCGGGAAAGAAAATAAAATTGCTTATAATACCGAAGATGGAGAAATAAAAATAATTACACTAAATATTCATACTAAAGAAGAAAAGAAATGAAAAAAATAATTTTACTTACATTACTTAGTTTAACTTTTGTTTACGGACAATCGGTAAAAGTTTTAACTGTTGAAAAAATAAATAAAGATACAAATGAAAATTATTATCATCCGCATTTTAGTGGTAACGATACAAAAATAATAGTTACAAAATCTAATTATAAAGGCTTATATGCAATTGATTTGGAAAATAAAAATACCGAAACAATTACGGAAGAGCTTGGTGCAGGTTACAAACCTTTGATTTTACCGGAGAGCGAAACTATTATATTCAAATCTTTTGTAGTTAAAAACGGACTAAAATATAATTCGTTAAAATCGGTTGATATTGCAAAAAGGAAAATTGAAACAATTGAAAGTGAACAAAGAAATTTATCTCTGCCGAATCAATTAAGAACAAATAAAATATTTTATCTCAATAACCGGAAAGTAGAACAGGCGGATTCACCGGTAAATACTTTGGCTAAGACTAATAAAGAAAATAAAGCTGTATTTATTAAAAATAATTCTCTTTATCTGATTGAAAACGGTGAAACCATTGAACTTAATCCTTTAGGTAAAGGAGTTTATGTTTGGTCTTCACTTTCCAATGACGGTAGTAAAATAGTTTTTTCGTTTGCCAACAAAGGAGCTTATGTATGTGATATTAAGGGCAACATTTTACTTAATATTAAAGATGCTCACTACCCTAAATTTTCACCCGATGCTCAATATATTTCTTATATGATTGATAAGGATAACGGCGATTATTTTACTTTTTCGGATTTATACATTTATTCGTTGAAAGAAAATAAGTCTTATAAGATTACAGATACAAATGATAAAATAGAAATGTATGCAGACTGGTCTCATAATGGTAAGCAGATTGTTTATCAAACTACCGAAGGTGAAATTTACTTAATGAAATTAGATATTAAAAATTAGGAAATAAAATGTTGAAGAAAATTTTTGTTTTATTGTTTATAGCTTCCTTTATTTATGCACAAGATTTTACGGGAATAAGAATTTATATTAATCCGGGTCACGGCGGACACGATTCCGATGATAGATATATTCCTGCAACCGGATTTTGGGAATCGGAAGGAAATTTATCTAAAGGATTATACTTAAAAGCAATTTTGGATTCTTTAGGTGCAACAACCAAAATTAGCAGAACACAAAATCGAACTCAAGACGATTTAGGCTTATCGGTAATTTCGGAAGATGCAAATAATTTTAATGCGGATTATTTCCATTCCATTCATAGTAATGCTTATAATGGTAAATCTAACTACACACTTTTACTTTATAAAGAAGTAAATGGAGCGCCTGCTTTTCCACAAGCAAAAACCATGAGTGACATTATGTCCGATGAGATTTACAAAGCGCACAGAACAACAACAAAATATGTTAGAGGGGATAAATCATTTCTGGGATTTAATCTTGGCGTTCTCAGAAATTTAACAATGCCCGGAACATTATCGGAAGGTTCGTTTCACGATTATATTCCGGAATCTTGGAGGCTGAAAAGTGAAGGTTACCTTAAACATGAAGCTTGGGCAATTACAAAAGCATTTATCCGCTATTTCAATTTGGGTACTTTACCTTACGGAGAAATTGCCGGAATTTTGCGTGATCCTTTTGAAGTGGTAAGTTATTATTATATTCCTTCAACAAATGATGCAAAGGTACCGCTGAATATTGTTAAAGCAACTTTAATGCCGGGTAATAAAGTTTATAACGGAGATTCATTTAACAACGGATTTTTCCTTTTGGATAAAGTTACACCCGGAACGTACGATGTAATTTTAGAAGCGGAAAATTATAAAAAAGATACTGTTAGCGTTACCGTTACAGCCGGAAAAACAGTTTTTGCAGATAAATATTTGGTTGAAAAACCAAACTATAACGTTCCGCAAGTAACATTGTCGCTTCCGCAAAATACAGTGGATGTACGTTTGGATTCCAAAATAGTTTTTAATTTTGATATTAAAATGAATAAAGCATCCGTGCAAAATGCATTTTCTATTACACCTAGTGTTACGGGAACATTTAAATGGGAATTTAACGATAAAAAAATGACTTTTACTCCGGCTAACTTTTTACAAGGTGGAACCGATTATCAAATAACACTTACAACCGGTGCCAAAAGCTATTATGATGTAAATATTGCCAATACATTTACACATTTTTTCAGAACCAGAGAAGCATTGAAATTGGTAAAAGCATATCCGCCGCTTAATGGAGAAAATATAAGCACAACGGTAAAAATAAAAGCAAAGTTCGATGCTCCAATAGATCAAATGTCTTTGGGTGGAAATGTTTTATTTAAAGATGATAACGGGAATGATGTAGGTTTATATATTGACGAAGTGGATTACGCAAACGGATGGATAATTTTCGGTCCCGCAAAACCGCTTGTTACAAATGCTGTTTATCATGCATCTTTTTTACACGGAATAAAAGATACGGAAGGTTCAAATTTGAAAGAAGATGTGATAATTACTTTCAGAACGGAACATGGAATTGAAAAAGAGGGAACAATTATAAATGATTTTGAAGAAATAGGAAACTGGTGGCAGCCGGAGCAAAGCGGTTCTACAATTGGTGTTGATGTTAATAGTTCTACTTTTTCAATCTCTACAAAAAGATTTAAAAGCGGTTCGCATTCGGGTAGATTAACTTATCTATTTAGTAGTGATAGCGGCGGAGTTTGCAGAGTTTATAATCAAGATGAACCGGCAATTGAAAGTTCAAACAAAAAATTCGGTATGTGGGTTTTCGGAGATTTCAGTTCAAATGTTTTGGAGTATTGGTTTAGAGACAATTCTAACCAAAATATAATAATTCCTATAGATACACTAAATTGGACAGGGTGGAAATTTAAAGAAGTAGATTTAAATAATAAAAATGCGTCAAAATTTCATAGTATGGTGATTAGACAAGTAAAAGGCGCCGAATCAAAAGGACAATTATACTTTGATAAAATTTTAACGGATGTTGTTACGGATATTAATGGAAAAGAAACGGCAATACCAACTAAATTTAAGTTACAACAAAACTACCCTAATCCTTTTAACCCAACAACAACAATTACTTACACAATACCCGCACAAATAACTTCCTCCCATTTTGGAAAGGGGAGGACAGAGGAGGGGTTAGTTTCTTTAATAGTTTACGATGTTCTAGGTAGGGAAGTAGCAACACTTGTAAATAAAAAACAATCCCCGGGTAATTACCAAATAGTATTTGATGCTTCAAACCTTTCAAGCGGAGTTTATTACTATCAACTTGAGTACGGAAGCTATTTGCAAACAAAGAAGATGATATTGTTAAGGTAAACTAAGAAT
>JALSNL010000069.1 GCA_026987055.1 Melioribacteraceae bacterium
GGATAGTTAAATAGAAGTCTATTGGCAAAATGAATAGTTTTGGGAATTATTTATGCAAAATCCTATCACTTTGAGTAGGATTTTAGAAGTTAAGGATAAGACCACCGGGGAAATAGAGTTAATTCTAATCCAATAGACCTTTTTTATATGCTTGTGCAATAGCGGCGGATTTGGTGGAAACGTGTAATTTTTCGTAAATGCGTTTAATGTAGTAACGCACAGTGTGTACACTAATGTTAAGTTCATCGGCAATGAAATTATAATTCTCTCCTTTTGCCAAACTTTCTAAAATTGATTTTTCTTTAAATGAAAGTTCTATCTCTTTTTCAATAGTAATATTAGATTTTTTGCGTAATAGTTGAATAACTTTGTTCGCAATATTTGAATTCATTGGTGAACCGCCGGAATGCAGTTCTTTAATTGCTTCAATAATTTTTGCGGGAGAAGTATTTTTTGATAAATATCCGCTGGCACCTGCTAATAGAGCATCAAATATTCTTTTATCATCTTCATAAACCGTAAGCATCATTATATTTACTTTCGGAAGAATCTTTTTTACCTCAATCACTCCGTCAATTCCGGACATTCCCGGCAAATTAATATCACTAATTATTACATCCGGATTTAATTTTTCAATTTCGGGCAACAATGTTTCATATTTATCAAAAGTTTTTAAACACTTAAAACCTTCGGTTCCATTAATTAGTGCCGCTATTCCTTCGCGAAATATTCTGTTATCTTCAATAATAATAACTCTTACCATTTTATTCCTTTTTCTTTTACCGGTATTTTTATTAAAATTTTAGTTCCGTTGTTGTTGCTTTCAATAGCAAAATCGGCTTTTATGGTTTTAGCACGTTTTTTCATATTATACAATCCGTTTCCTTTTTCATAATCGCTTTCACTTATTCCGATTCCGTCATCAATAATCTCAAAGATTAACTGACTATTTAATTTTTTGATATTAATAGTTATGTTCTTACATTTACTATACTTCAAAGCATTATTAACTGCTTCTTTAATAATCAAATATAAGTTTTGCCTCACTTCGAGATGAAGTTTTAAATTATTTAATTGTTCAATATTGTTAATTCTTAAATTAATATTCGCTTGAAAAAAGACCTCTTGATAGGTGTTTTGAATTCTGTTTATCAAATCCCCAAGACTTTCCTTTCCAGGATCAACAATCCAAATAATATCACTTAAACTTTTTATTAGTCTTCGTGTTGAATCACCAATTTGGTTTAAACCGTCAACAAGTTTTTGGTCGAATGTTTTATTGTACTTTAACAGTTCACTTAATATGGAAATTTCGGATAAACCGGAACCAATTTCATCATGAAGATCGGCAGATATTTTTGCTCTAAGTTTTTCAAGCCGTAATGCATTTTTTAATCTGTAATTCATTATAGCATACACACTAAAGATTATTGAAAACAATATAAAAACCATAAACCACCATCTTTGCCAAAATGGTTTTTGTATAACAAAAAATATCCCTATCGGTTTAGACCAAGTTCCCCAAGCATCGCTAACAGCAACCTTAAAATTATATTCGCCGGGCGGCAGTTTTGAATATCTTACTTCGTTGTTTTTATTTATAATCCAATGTTTATCTGTCCCTTCAAGCTTATAGCGATATTTTACAATCTTTGGTTCCAAATAATTTATTCCAACAAATCCGAATGTAATATCATTTTCATAATATTTAAGATTTAAATTATTTAAACTATCGCTAAACGTGTATTCCTCATCCGATATACCGATTGACGTAAAAATTATAGGTACTTTATATTTTTTATCAACAATTTTTTCGGGATTTATTTTTGTAACTCCTCCTATTGTTCCCACCCAAATATATCCGGATTTATCTTTATAAATTGCACCTTGATTACATTCACTGTTAGCAAGCCCACTCTGTTTATAAAGTTGTCTTACTTCTGTTTTACCGTTATTTAAGAATCTTATAATGTTTAATCCTTTATCTGTACCTGCATAAATATTACCATTGTTATCACCGACTATTCCTACTACGGTATTATTTGAAAGTCCTTTTTTAACATTTATTGTATCCCGTTTGCCGTTCAGTGAATATCTTATTAATCCTTTTTCATTAGTTCCCAAATATAAATTTCCAATTTCGTCTTCATAGATAGCCCAAATTGAGCAGTTTTCTTTTTTATTAAAATATGGAATAAATTTCTTTCCGTTGTATTTATAAAGTCCTTTATCTTCTACACCAATTAATATTGTTCCGTCTTTCTTTTTGTATGAAGAAAGGATATCGTTGTTAGGTAATGCTTCATTGTATTTCAATGTATCAATAATTTTTTGTCCGTCAAAAACGGCAATGCCTTTAGAGCGTGAAATAAAAAAGATTCTATTTTCTTTGTATCTTAAAATTGTACTGACAGAGTTTTCAAACATTCCGGATTTTTTATTTAATCTTATTATTTTGTTATCCGAAATTATATTAATCCCGTCGGAATAAGTTCCAACATAAAGGTCTTTGTTTTTATCTTCAAACAGAGTAACAACTAAATTATCCCCAAGTCCGTTTTTAGTTGTAATGGAAGAAAATTTATTTCCTTTCAATAAAGAAATTCCACCATCGGTAAGAAAACAGAATGAACTATCTTGCAACTCTTTGATTCGCCAAACATTATTATGGAGCAAACCACTATTTTTATTATATGTAATAAAGGAATTTTCGATATAAACAAAAACTCCATTGCCTTCGCTTAGGAAGAAAAATGTGTCATTATTCATTGAAAATATTTTCAAAATAAACTCATTAAGCAAGCCGTTAATTTGAGTAATTTTTTTTATGACTTTATTATTTTTGAAAACAGCAATTCCTTTTGTTGTAGCAATATACAATTGTTTATTTTTATTTAGCTCCAAATCATTTATATTTTTGTCTGGAAGACCGTCTTTAACCGTGAAATATAAATTTTTATTTTTAGCTTTTCCATTATTACTATTTATAACCAGACCGAATCCCTGAAGTGCAATATAAAGAGTATCTTGGTTTAACTCCGCCATGTCTGTTACAGGATATTCTTTATAAAACTCTTCCATTATAAACCGCTTCAAAGAATTGTCGTCAAGTACATAAATCCCGTTTGCTCTGGTTCCGATTAATATTTTACCGTTTTTACGTTCCAATATTGAAACAGGAATTATTATTTCGTTATCATTATTATCAATTCTTTCAAAATTATTATTTTCTTTTTTCCACAAACCATATTTTTCGCTAAGTATATACAAAACTCCGTTTTTACTTAAATATAATTCATTTATCTGCGTTTTAAGTTCATCAGGTAAGTTGGGGGGAAATAAAAATCTATTGTTGGATTTTATTACCAATCCTTTTGTTGTTGCAACATATAAAACATTGTCTTTGTCTTCGCAAATGGATTTTATAAAACTTGACGGTAAACCATCAGTGCCATAGTAATTAGTAAAATATACACTATTCCATTCTGATAACCCTGCAGAAGTACCGAACCAAATAATACCTCGAAAATCTTTAAATGCACAAGTTACTTCGGAATAAGAAAGCCCGTCATCAATTGTAATATTTCGTGTAATTTCAAGTTGAGGAAAAATATTTGAAACAAAAAGCCCCAAAAGAATAAGGATTATTTTTAATGTTTTCTTTTTTAGGTAATGCACGTGTATTAAAATTAAATGAAAAAATATACAATAAAACTATCGTCTAAAAAACAAATAAAATTAACAAATTTTACAGACGAATTCAGCGAGCCGGAAGTTAATTTTTTATAACGTAAACTTTTTGAAAGTGTTGAAAAACGAGGGTAATATAATTACTGAGAGTGGAACTTATATATACTAAGCAATAAACCCAAATTTAATTAAGATTCAATCCCTTAAAATTAACATTCAATTTATACAAAGAATTTGTTTCAACCTCTGTCAAATATAGTGTTTTCATATCTTTACCGCCAAACTCAACATTTGTCGGTTTAGCACCGGGTGTTTTTATTTTTTGAATTATTTTACCTTGAGGATTTATAACAAAAAGATGTCCCGTACCAAAATGAGCAACATATAAATTTCCGTTTGTATCAAATGCAATTCCATCGGGATCACCGCCGGGCAAAACAGCAAAGACTTTTTTATTTCTGATTGTTCCATCCGGTTTTACATCAAACTTTAATATTCTGTTTTGTGCGGATTCACAAACTAAAAGATTTTTCCCATCCTTAGTAAAAGCTATTCCATTGGGAAAAGTTAAACTGTCTTGAAGTAACACAACTTCTTTAGTTTTGGTTTTAACCATAAAAACTCTGCCGTCCGGTTTATTTTTACCATAAGATTTAGGATCGGTAAAATATAGATTTCCTTTTTTGTCAAATGCCAAATCATTCGGTTTGTTAAATTTTATTTTATTATAACCACTTGCATAAATTTCCGTTTTACCTGTACCGGATATTTTTAGAATAGCACCCTTTCCAAAATCGCACGCATACAAATTGCCGTTGTGGATTGTCATTCCGTTTGTTTTATCAAAAGAGAAAGGTGTTTGCGATTGAGTTAGAAAAGTATCATGTTTTGAGTTTGTTACTTTAGAAATCCATCCACCATAACAATTTGAAAAATAGAGTGAATTTGTAACATTGTTCCAAGCCGGACCTTCGGGAAAGTTTAAGCTATCTGCTACCTTAACCCAAGATGAATCACTTATCGGCAAACTTGTTACGGATGAA
>JALSNL010000070.1 GCA_026987055.1 Melioribacteraceae bacterium
CTTCCGGTTTCATTGTTTACATACATCACCGAAAGTAGGGAAACGGTGGTTCCGGAAAGTTCTGATATTTTTTTTTCATCGAGTTGAAATTGTTCGCTCACAAAAACCATATCGGTACTAAAACCTAGCGATTTTAAATAGTCGAATGTTTTAAGTACGGAAGGATGCTCAATAGAAGTTGTTACAATGTTTTTTCTGTTAGTTTCGTAAAATTCTGTTTGTGCAATTCCTCTAATGCAAAAATTATTTGCTTCGCTTCCGCCGCTTGTAAAATAAATCTCGCTTGCATCGGCATTTATAAAATTTGCAATTTCCTCGCGGGCAGTTTCAATGGCAACTCGTGTTTTGTTTCCAAAAGAATGAACCGAAGACGGATTTCCAAAATATTCATTGAAATATGGAAGCATTGCATCTAAAACTTGCGGATGTAGTTTTGTAGTTGCGGCATTATCAAAATAAATTTTCATAATCATTTAAATTTGAATAAGAGAAACATCACCTAAAGTAATTTTTTCAAATTTATCTCCATCTTTTAATAACATAAATCCATTAGCATCAATGTCATAAAATACTCCGTATTTAATTTCATTGTTATGCTCTATTTTTACATTTTCACCCAGCATTCTACAATTATCCCGCCAAGTATCTAAAAGTTTTTTAGAATTTTGTTTGCTTAATTCCAACAGCTCTTCAAAATTATTAAGGACTTCACTTAATAAAATTTCGCGATTTATAATTTGTCTTTTTTCATACTTTATTGAGGTCGGCTGTATTTTAAACTCACCTTCAAATTTAGTTTGGTTCACATTTATTCCAATTCCAACAACAATTTTATTTAAGGCAGAACCTGTGGATTTAGATTCCAAAAGAATTCCGCTTATTTTTTTCTTATTTACCAGAACATCATTAGGCCACTTTAAATCGGTTTTTAATTGATAAAGATGTTCAATGGATTGCGAAACAGCTAAAGAAGCTGCTAAGTTTATATGGTTGGGAATGTATTTTTTCAGCTTTTTATTAAGTAGTATGGAAAAGGTTAAATTTTTGCCTTTAGTGCTTTGCCAAGGTCGTTGAATTCTCCCTCTGCCTTTTTCCTGAAATTCTGCTAATAATGTAGTTCCATTATTATATTTTTTTTCGGAATTAAGTAAAAAAGAATTTGTTGAATCAAGAGTATCGGCATAAATAAAATTTCTTCCAACAAACTTTGTATCTAACTTAATATCAAATTCTTCTAACTTAAACATAAAAACTCCTGTATAAATCTATGTCAAAATTACAAAACTATGTCATTATAAAAGCACAAATGCCAAAAAGACCTAAATGCGACAATATGGCAAAACATAAGAAAATTAGCTGAATGTCTGTAACCTATTGAAAATAAACAAGATACAAGAAATTAAACATTCTGGCACACACTTTGCCTATATTTAGGCAAATAACAATTGAAACATAAGTAAAAAATTAAATTTAATAAAGGAGAATTAATCATGACACTATTAAGATTTGAACCAATGAGAGACCTTGATAATTTCCAAAACAGATTTCAAAGATTTTTTGGTGAATTTCCCGGTTTGCATAATTTTGATGAAGATAGTTTCTTACCGGCAATCGATATAAAAGAAAATGATAAAAATTTAATCTTAAATATCGAAGTTCCGGGTGTTAAAAAAGATGATTTAAAAATTACATTACAAGACAACATTCTAACAATAAAAGGCGAAAAGAAAAAAGAGAAAGAAGAAAAAGATGAAAATGTTTACAGAACAGAAAGAGTTTTCGGAGCATTTGAAAGAAGTTTTACTTTACCTGTAGAAGTTGATTCCGATAACGTTGATGCAAAAGTTATTGATGGTGTGTTGGAAATTAAATTAGAAAAAGTACAACCTAAAAAGCCAAAAGAAAAAGTTATTTCACTAAACTAAAATTTTGGATAAATAAATTAAAAATTAAACAAATGGCTGCTGTAGAAAAGCAGCCATTACTATAGGAGAATTAAAAATGGGAAAAATAATAGGAATAGATTTAGGAACTACAAACTCTTGCGTTGCCGTAATGGAAGGAAATGAACCCGTTGTAATTCCTAACGCCGAAGGTGGACGTACAACACCATCCGTTGTGGGATTTGCAAAAAACGGTGAACGTTTGGTTGGGCAGCCTGCTAAAAGACAAGCTGTAACCAATCCGCAAAACACTGTTTCTTCCGTTAAAAGATTTATGGGACGCAAGTTTGATGAAGTTCAAACGGAAATTAATGAAGTACCTTACAATGTTGTTGCCGGTGATAACGGCTCTGCAAGAATTAAAATTAACGATAGAGTTTACTCTCCGCCGGAAATAAGTGCAATGGTACTACAAAAAATGAAAAAAACCGCCGAAGATTATCTTGGTCAAGAAGTTAACGAAGCGGTTATTACGGTTCCGGCGTATTTTAATGATTCACAAAGACAAGCAACAAAAGATGCCGGTGAAATTGCCGGATTAAAAGTAAAAAGAATTATTAACGAACCGACTGCTGCTGCATTGGCTTATGGTTTGGATAAGAAAAATAAAGAGCAAATTGTTGCAGTTTACGATCTTGGCGGCGGTACTTTCGATATTTCGATTTTGCAATTAGGCGACGGTGTTTTTGAAGTAAAATCCACTAACGGTGATACACATCTTGGCGGTGATGATTTCGATCAAAGATTAATTGACTATCTTGCCGAAGAATTTCAAAAACAAGAAGGAATTGATTTAAGAAAAGATCCTATGGCATTGCAAAGATTGAAAGAAGGTGCGGAAAAGGCTAAGATTGAATTATCATCCACTGCACAAACAGATGTAAATTTACCGTTTGTTACAGCTACTCAAGACGGACCTAAACATCTTAACATTACAATTACAAGAGCTAAATTTGAACAATTGATTGATGATTTGGTTGAAAGAACAGCCGGACCTTGCGAAGCTGCAATTAAAGATGCCGGTGTTTCACTTTCCGAAATTAGTGAGGTAATTCTTGTCGGTGGTTCTACAAGAGTTCCGAAAGTACAAGAATTAGTTAAAAAAGTATTTGGTAAGGAACCTCACAAAGGTGTAAATCCGGATGAAGTTGTTGCAATAGGTGCAGCTATTCAAGGTGGTGTTCTTGCCGGTGATGTAAAAGATGTATTGTTACTTGATGTTACTCCGCTTTCTCTTGGTATAGAAACTATGGGCGGCGTAATGACAAAACTTATTGATGCAAATACAACTATACCAACAAAGAAAAGTGAAATATTTTCTACGGCAGCAGATAATCAACCTTCCGTAGAAATTCACGTTCTGCAAGGTGAAAGACCTATGGCTGCCGATAACAGAACGCTCGGTAAATTTCACTTGGATGGTATTCCGCCTGCACCGAGAGGAGTTCCTCAAATTGAAGTAACATTTGATATTGATGCAAACGGAATTATGCACGTTTCCGCAAAAGATAAAGCAAGCGGAAAAGAGCAAAGTATAAGAATTACGTCTTCCAGCGGTTTAAGTGAAGAAGAAATAGAAAAAATGAAACAAGCAGCTAAAGAACATGCTGCCGAAGATAAAAAGAAAAAAGAACAAGTTGATACAAGAAATACCGCTGATAATCTAGTTTTCCAAACTAAAAAGCAACTTGAAGAAATGAAAGATAAGATTGATGCTACGGATAAGTCAAAACTTGAAGCTGAAATTACAAAAGTTGAAGAAGCATTAAAGACAGACAATACGGAAGCAATTAAATCGGCTACGGATAGTTTGAATAAGGTATGGAACGAAGTAGCACAAAAACTATATCAACAACCCGGTGCACAAGGTCAACCGGGCGCCGGTCCTGAAACTTCTGCTCAACCGGAACCGGAAGCACCAAAATCCGAAACTTCTAAAGATGATAAAGAAGTTGAAGATGCATCCTACGAAGTTGTTGATGATGATGATAAAAAATAATTGTTAAGAATTTTGCCGCAGATATTTTATCTGCGGCTTTATAAAAGTTTTAACAAATATTTGGAAGAGAATTACAAAAGAAGGAGGACATAAAAATGACTGATACAAAAGAATTAACAAAAGTAGAAGAAACCAATAGCTGGGAACATGCTTTGGAAAATGAATCGTGGATGGCTCCATTAGTTGATATTTACGAAACAGATAACGATTATTATTTAATTGCAAATATGCCAGGTGTTAAAAGAGAAGATGTTAAAATTAAATTGGAAGATGGTGACTTAATAATTATGGGAAGAAAACATTTGGCTGATGAGGAAAACAGACGTTATTTAATGAAGGAAATCGATTCCGGAAATTATTATAGAAAGTTTAACCTTTCGGAAAGTATTGACGATGAAAAAATAGAAGCTGCTATGGAAAATGGAATATTGAAGATTCATTTACCAAAAGTAGAAAGGGTTAAACCGAAAACTATAGAAATCAAATAACTTTTTATTGGAATTATTTATAGAAATGGCTGCCAAAAGATAGGCAGCCATTTTCATTTTAAAACTAATTGTAATTTTGATACTATTTTAAAAGCATCATTTTACGCATTTGAATAAAGTTGCCAGCCTCAAGTTTGTAATAATAAATTCCGCTGTTTAATTCACTTGCATTAAACGTAACATTATGGTAACCTGCCGGAATATTACTATTTACTATTTCTGCAACTTTTTCACCTAAAACATTAAATATAGTTAATGTTACATGTGCGTCCGTTGGCAAATTAAAGCTTATATCAGT
>JALSNL010000071.1 GCA_026987055.1 Melioribacteraceae bacterium
TACGTAATGTTTCGTAAAGTTTTTGCTCTTTGGAATTATTATTTTTTTCTTTCATAAGAATCAAATCTTTTCTATTAAAATTGTAATAATTAAGACGATTTGAATTCGATTTGGTTTTGTTTTACTATTTAATCCCAATCAATATTTTCAACTTCGCAAAGAACTGAGTTTAAGTCATTAAAAATTACTTCCTCCGGTTCTACAGGTAACAATGGTAAATTAAATTCACATTCCGCACCGGTAATTTTAACTCTCAATCTTGCAAAACGATCTCCACTGAATTTTATTAGTATAGGAACATACATTATAAAATCCGGCGGGACATTTTCTTGCTTTACTTTACATTTTACCAAGTATTTATTTTTCGGCTTTTTAATAGATTTATAGGAAAATTTGTATGTTGGAACATTAGTATTATAAACCCATTGGTTAAAAAACCAGCTCATATCCATATTAAAATGAGTATCACAGATTTTTCTAAAATCTTCTGTAGAAGCTTTAAAACCATTGTATTTATTAAAAAAATCACGCATCAAATTTGTAAATCTATCTTCATTCATAGTTTTTAAATCAAGAAGCATATTTCTTAACATATGAAGAACCCATGCCCCTTTTTTGTAAATAATTAGATTATAATCTCCTTTAGTTTCTTTACTCTCAGTTCTATAGCCTAACCAAATTGGTCCTGATTCTTGTCCTGAACCAAAGATATATTTCCTATTAGAAGTTATTTTTTCTTTCCAATTATCTAACACATCAAAGAATTTCTCCCCTATCACGTCTTAAGACAAGATTCTTCACTTCTAAAATTTCATTTTCATCAGCTGAAATATTTTTGAAATGGTGATAGAATTTCTCATAATCATTTTGTGGATTCTGTGAAAATAAATTTCCATTAAAAGAAAGTAGAAATACCAAAGCTAAAAGCAGTACTAAATTGAATTTATAAATTTGTTTAATCATCTTATTTATCCTTAGAAATTTTTTAAAATTACATAAGAGTAATCAATAAACTTTATTTAGTCTTTAACACAATCATTTCTTCATTTCCTCTGGCAATTGTTTTATGAATCTGCTTAAATTCTTTATAGTGCTTGGGTGTAATTATTTTATTATTAATTACATATTCTCTAAAACATTTTATTTTACCATTTTCTGTTTTTTTATTTTTTGAATAAAATCTACCAACTTTGTTATTTTTAAAAACATTGTTACCTATAGATTCTATTGAATATTTTAAGGGATTAAATGTAAATTCAACATTATCAATTATCTTAAATGGTTCCCTTAATTGTATATTATAGTTTCGTTCTTTTGACGAGTATTTACCAAGTTCGGATTTTAGCTCGAATATATGAGGTTTAAACACTAACATTGTTCCTGTTTGTGTTCCTAAATGATCGCTATTAAAATCAAAAGAGATATTAAATGTATCTTGAATATTTGTTAAATCATCAAAATTAATATTTTGTAATTCCAAATTAGGAGCATTGGTTTTAACGTATTTTTCTATTACATTATCAATTTTACTTTGACTTTCATTTTTTAGTAAAGATCTTATACTTAAGTTATAATTTCCGTAAAAAGTTAAAGTGGCATTACCTGTTATACTATTATCATCTTTATAATTAACTGAAATTTTTCTAACTAGTTTATTATCACTTGAACTACTATTTGGTACTTTTTTAAAAAAACTTTTTCCGTTATTCTTAATTACCAAAGCTGTCATTCCTTCAATGGCTGAACTGACTTCTCCAAGAGGACAACTATTGCCGGTTCCATCTAACCAATATTCTTTCCCATTTTTATCAACTACATAGGTTATCATGTGATTAAAATCCAAACTGGTTAATGTTTTCAAAATGTCTCCTCTATCAGCTGTATTTATTAAAGCCGGATATGCTTTAATTCCCATTGAACGAAGCAGAACAACATTTAGCACTGTCATATCTTTACAATCACCATATTTATTTTTTATAATGGTTTCCGGTAAATTCGGCACATAACCACTTTCACCAACATTTACTGCAATATATCTATAGTTTTCTTGAACATAATAAAATATTTTTTTTATAATATCCTTTTCTTCTTTTGATTTACCTACTATTGAATTAAGCAATTTTTTGAAATATTCCTTATTACTAATTTGGAAACTATTTTTAATTAGTTTCCAATAAATATGAGAAAGATCTTGCCAATCATTCCATTTTAATGCAACTCTTATATGTTGGGCAATATCTCTATAAGGCGGTCTGTTTATTTCATCTTTAATAGCTTTTATATTTTTAACTTCCCAATAGTAAATTTTACTTGCATCTTTTCTTGATTCTTGTGTAAGCATATTTTTATAACGCTGAGGTTTTCCGACACTAATATTTTGCTCAACAAAATTCCAATTATAACCATATCTAAAAAAGATATTTGGAAGTTCTAAGGAATACTTACTGTATAGTTTAGGAACTGATGTTTGAATTGCCCATAAATCGCCATTCAGAAATGAACGTTGATTATTAATTGTATATCTGTATTCTACAATAGAATTAGGTTCTACTCCTTTAAAAGTAAACTTTACAGATTTTTCGTCGGTGAAGTATGTTGAATTACTATTTGTATTTGTAGGGAATAAATCCTTTTCACTTAACTCTACAATTTCACCATTTGGTTTTATTGTTCTGGCAGAAAAATCAATTAGTGATATATCAGGATCTAAGTAAATTTTTTCAGTTAATAAGTCTTTAGCACGATCATCAAAATATAAAATTGCAGTATGATATGTTTTTTTAACATTAACTTCCCATTCCGAATCTAAATAAAGTTTAACATTCTTGTTTTCATATAAAACAACAGCACCATAATTAGGATATTCTTTGGATGTTGGTAATTTTTCTCTACCGGAAAACTTTACCATTTCGGTTGGAGTTAATGATAAAGCACCTCCGCAATTAATAACTAAAAAACTAACAAACACAATTAACCATAGGTATTTCCAATTCATAACTACCTCTCTAGCTTATTGATTATTGAATAATTTATATCCCCTTTTATATTATTCCCCAATATCTATATATAATAACTAAGTTCTTGTGCTTGTGTGTTTGTAAAATTAAATAATAAACAATTTAATACAAAATTAACTTTTTTTTGATATCTTCTATAAGATACGTCAATAAGCGGTACCAAGTTATTATTTTTTGATAATACGGTACAGCGCATTACTTTAAACTTTTTATTTTTTATAAAAAGGAATTACGATTGAATTAAAAATAAGTATGATGACTTCTCTGTGTAAATGAAAGCTATATATAAGAAGTTACGTAGAAAAAACACAAAGTTTCATTGATGGAGAAAATAAACAAATGAAAGTACAATAATCGTTACATAAATAGTTTATTCTTTAGCAAACAGCTATTATCCGTAAACCTCCAAAATTTCCAGAATTATTTTAGTAGTTTCTTCCAATGCTTTTTCCGGGGTTTCGTTGATGTTTTCCATTTCAAGCTTCATTACTTCCTTATTTTGTACAAATCTAATTTTATCGGGATATTTTTTAACAATAAAATTCATTAAACCTGCAAAGTAATTTGAATAATAATCTTCGTTATCTCCTTTGGGTAAAATTAAAACAATCTTTTTCCTTGTAATTACAACTCTTTCAAATTGTGCAAAAGAAGCATGAAACCTTAGTATAGCAGACTGAATTAGCAAGTCAATAATTTTAGGCAACTTACCGAACTTATCAATCATCTCTTCTTTAATTTCTTCTAACTCATCAATTTTTACCATCGAAAAAAGTGCTTGGTAATAACTAAGCCTATCGGATTGATCCGGCATATAAGATTTCGGAATACCGACTTCAAAGTATGTATCTATTGTAGGCTCGGAACGATTAATTTGTTTCGGTAAATCCTTAAACACATCTTTAAATTCTTCTTGTTTCAACTCTTGAACAGCTTCGTCTAAAAGTTTTACATACATATCAAACCCAACAGTATCAATTGAACCGGATTGTTCCGTTCCCAATAAATTACCGGCACCGCGTATTTCCAAATCCCTCATTGCAAGATTAAAACCTCCGCCAAGTTCGGTACTTTCTTCAATAGCCTGAAGACGTCGCACAGCTTTTTTGGGTAATGTATTTAAAGACGGAACTAAAAAATAACTATACGCTTGTCTATTGGAACGCCCTACTCTGCCACGCAGTTGGTGAAGTTCCGCAAGTCCGAACCTATCTGCACGGTTAATAATAATTGTATTTACGTTCGGTATATCCAAACCGGATTCAATTATTTTTGTAGAAATTAAAACATCCGCTTCTTTGTTCAAAAAGCTATAGATTACTTTTTCCAGTTCGGCAGGTTTCATTTGTCCGTGAGCAATCAATATTTTTATTTCCGGAATGTGGCGTTGAACATAATTTGCAATCTTTTCAATCGAATGGACTCTATCGTGCACAAAATAAACTTGTCCTTTTCTTTTCACTTCTGCTAAAATCCATTCTCTGATTTTAGTAATATCAAACGTTTCCACTTTTGTATAAATCGGTTGACGATTTGGCGGCGGAGTTGCTATTATTGAAAGATCTCTTGCTCCAAGTAAACTTAAGTTAAGCGTTCGCGGTATTGGAGTTGCCGTTAATGTTAGTGTATCTACATTAACTCTAATTGATCTTAATTTTTCTTTAGCCATAACACCAAAGCGATGTTCTTCATCGATAATCAATAATCCGAG
>JALSNL010000072.1 GCA_026987055.1 Melioribacteraceae bacterium
TTATCCCAACGAACGTCCCATACATCCAAAGCATTGAAGGCACTAAATAAACGCAGCTCGGTGCCATAAGCCAAGTTATCATCTAATTTAAATAGGGCTTTTGTAACGGATTCAACACCGGCTTCAAATTTGAATTTTTCTAATTCAGGTGTATCTTTATCATCACTATATTGAGGAGCAAATTTACTGGCAAAAGTTTCTTGCATACCAAAACCTAAACGTGTTGAAAAAGTTTTTGAAGGTTCGTAGATAAGTCCAAACGATTGTAGCAAGTAACCCGGATCAAAGAAAGCAGATTTTTGAATTGGTGCAGCATCATCGGGATAATCATATCCGGGCAGTATTACCGAACGAAAGGTATTACTAAAGTAAGGTTTCGCAAACCAGCCGGCTTCGTAAGAAACTAAATTTTCCATAAAAATTTCATTATCGCTGGTTCTATAATCTTGACTACCAAGTTTGGTTTTACCTACAGCCATTTTAAGTGTATTAACAAAACCCCAAGGTTTATCAAAATAATTTAAGCCGAAATTACCGTAGGCAACAAAAGCAAGAGCATCTTCACCGCCTTGCGTCCAATTGCTTAAAGAAATTTGACTTATGTTTAATCCCGCAACACCGGCAGGAATCCAAGTTTTTTGTGGTACTTCCTTTTTTTTATCTTTATCTGCAGCCGATAAAGTAATTGAAATAAATAACAATGCTATTAGTAATGTTTTGACCTTCATATTTTTCCTTATGTTTATTATTAAAATAAAAATTCATTTGTAAATATATAAATTAAATTTAAAGTATTCCAGAATAAGAGTTAATTTAGTTAGTTATTTCTATTTCAGGAATATCTTCAATTGTTTCATCATCTGCTAGTGGAATCCAAACAAAAGCAAATAATTGAATTGAGATATTTGTTTTTTTAGGACGTATTTTAATAGTCTGCAATTGGTCAATTGCCAAATCAAATTTATCTTGGAACATATCCAATTCATCTTGAAACTTATCTTGTAGTTCTTCAAGTTGAATCTTATAATTATTTAGTGCTTCTTCCGCTCTGGAAACATCACCGGATTCTTTTGCTGCACGACTAACTTTACGTATTGCGGTTCCTGCTCTGGTAATTGTTCTTGAAGAAAATGCTTTTCTACCGAACAATGCTCCTAAAATTGTTGAACCAATTGAAATTACAGATTGTATCTTTTGCTGGGATGATTGAGATTTTTCTCTTTCAACTCTTTCTTCGGCACGTCTAATTCTATTTTCTAAAGTTTGTGTTTTTCTTGCATATTTTTCTTTTAGTTTTGTTATAGCAGAATCACGGTTTTCTCTACTTAACTGGGTTAACCTAATTTTAAAATCTCTAATACTTTCATTAGGTTTAGAGGTTTCTTTAAGTAGTTCACTATGATAAACCGGTAAAGTATAATCATTAACCAAATGTTCTTTTAAGTATTTTTTCCAAGCTGTAAAGTTTTTAATATCCTTAACTGTTGCCGGAAGGGAAGCATATTGTAATTTTACCTTTGCTCTTTTTAAGAGTCTTTTTTCCGAAAACGAAACAGGAAGTGCTTTATCCCAATCAACGGAAATTACATCATCGGTTATTGGTGTTAAAAATTTTACTTCCTTAATGTAGTCTATCTTTTTTGTTCTATCAAAGAAGCGAACTTCCGTATCTGCAATTATAAAAGGCTGATATGTATATCCGGAAACATTTTCTTCCGGAATATCTCTATTAAAATAAAGTGGTTTAAGTCCTTTTGGTAATTTGGAAATACTTATATTTTTTGTAGAAGTGGCAACAATGTTGTTGGTATTTGTAGTTAATGCAGGTGTTGTTTTCTTTTTAACTAATGTTTTAATCTGTGTTCTTGTTAACGGACCTCGTAAATAGGACATTGCCCATCTGGTATGAAATATTTGAGGATGTTCCTCATGAACATTATGCAAAAGAAAAACTCTCTTGTCTAAGTTGGAAAGTAATTTATCCATTTCTTTTCTATTAAAATTACTTCCGCTCTCTAATGTTGCTCCTTCCAAACCGTCAATAACTCTTTTTCTATCTCTTTCGGTTTGTAATCTTCCAAGAAACCAAGTTCCGGCATTAGATAAACTTTTGTAATCTAAATCAGCAGGGTTTTGAGTTGCAAGAACCAAGCCCAAACCAAAAGCCCTAGCTTGTTTCAGCAATGTAAGAAACGGTTTTTTTGAAGGTGGATTTGCTACCGGCGGAAGGTAACCGTAAATTTCATCTACGTATAAAAGAGCACGCAAGCTGGTTGTGCCGGATTGTGTTCTCATCCAATCCAATAGTTGATTTAGAAATAGGGAAGTGAAAAACATTCTTTCCGAATCCGAAAGATGTGCCGTATAAAAAATGGAGACTTTTGGTTTCCCATTTTCTGTATATAACAGTTTGTCAATATCTAAAGGTTCTCCCGTTAACCAAGATTGAAACCCGGGAGCCGATAATATATTATTTAATGCCATTGCAAGTGAAAATCTTTCTTTTTCAGGGTAGAAAGAATCCAAATCAAATACCCCGATTTTTTTAAATGGCGGATTTTGCACGTTTACAATTATTTGTGGTAAATCTAAATTTATATTTTTACTCCAATGATGATTTAGAATGTTAGAAAGTAAAATATGTTCTTTGCTTTTTAGCGGATCGGCATCAATACCAAGCAAACCCAATAGACTTGATGCGGTAGAAGAAATTTTATCATTAAATAAATCGCTATCTTCCAATACTTTTTCAGATGGTGCCTTAAAAGAATCGAGAATAGAAATAGTTAAACCGGAATTGCTGCCCGGAGTATAGATATTAAAATCGGCACTTTCTTTAAGCATAGCAATACGTTTTCCATCTTGTCCCCATTTTTTTAAACCTTTCTTCCATAATTTTGCTTGGGATTCGGCAAATTCTTCGTCAGTCATTTCTTTTTTTCTCGCATCAGATTTATTTATCCAAGGAAGAAAATCTTCTCCTTTGAGTTCCGGAAATGTTAACATTAAATTTGTTATATCACCTTTAGGATCAATAATTAAGGAAGGAACATTATCAATAGCAGCTTCTTCCAAAAGAGAAACACATAGTCCGGTTTTACCGCTACCTGTCATTCCAACACAAACAGCGTGTGTTGTTAAATCTTTTGAATCGTATAACAAAAGGTTATCGGAAATAGACTTAGTTGTGTAGTCATAATTTTTGCCTAGATAAAAAGCACCTAATTTTTCAAAATTGTTCATACTGTTTTCTCATTTGTTTAACTTGATAATAAGTAAAATACTAAATGAAATTGAAAAATAAAATTATTATCAACAAAGAAATACTTTAAATTTTAATATTCGGATTTAATTTGATACGGTGTTTGGCAATTTCAAAAAAGTTATTTGTTCTGATAATAAAAAGGAGAATTACAATTTTTAAAAAGGGAATAAATGAAAATAAAAAAATAAACTTCACTATAGTCAAATATTATTTGGAGGCAAAAAAAATGCCCGATAAATTATCGGACAAAAAACCAACAAAAAAATTACTTTCTAAACTCTTCTTTTAGTGCTTCAATAACACTTAATTTTTTCTTCTTTTTAGCAGTTTGGGGTTGGCTAATCTCATTTCTATACTCTTTAATGGAAACAATTCTGTAATTAGATTTACCCCTCACTAAATCGAGTTTAGATTTTTTAACTTTTACTTTGTTGGTTACAGTAGGTTTTTCCTTTTCTTGAGCTAAAATTGAAGAACTAAACAGTAATAGTCCAAACAATATTGTTAAGGAAAATATTCTAGCTCTTTGCATAAACCCCCCTTAAATATTTGTTAACCTCATACAATATTAAGAAAATATATATTTTTTTTCAAGTAGATATTTGAAAAAGATTCAATTATTATAAATTTATTTATTGAAATTTAAATCCTTTAATAGGTTCTCTTAGTGTTAAAACCGGACACGGAGCTTTTCTAACAACTTTTTCCGCAGTGCTTCCAAATAATAAATGCTCAACACCGGTATGACCATGAGTGGCAATGATTATCAAATCAATATCTAATTCTCTCGCTGTTTCATTAATTTCAACAAAAGGTTTGCCTGACTTAATAATGACTTGACTATCAATGCTTTTATCAATAGTAGTTTCAGCAAGCTTATGAAGCTCTTCTTTTGCTTTTGTGGCAATTTCGCTATCAGTAGCCGGAAAATCAATTTGTCCCATGCTGAAATCTACCGGATAAATTATTGGTTCTACCACATGGACTAAAAATATTTTTGCTTGAAATTTTTTAGCAAAATTATTTGCATAGTTTAATAAATTTTTTGAATAACCGGAGAAATCAATTGGTACTAATATTTTTTTTATAGCTTCCATATTTTTACTCCTTGTATTTAATTATGATGTGTAATCTAACATTATTTTCTGATGATAAATAGCAAAATACGGTAAGAAATTTAGTGATATGAAACATTGTACTATTCCTAATAAAAGAAAAATAGAAATTGTAAAATATATGTACAAAAATAATAGTTATTAATCAAATATTCCTGATTCGGCAAGACGCCATAATTTTTGACAAGGGAATTTGTTTTCGTATAAGGCTCTCCCGATAATTACGGAATCAATTCCGCTATTAGAATGATTTTGTATTTCCAAAAGATCTTTATAATTACTAATACCACCGGAATGTGTAATTTTACCTTTTGTGCCAAGAGCTATGCTTTCACTAAGTTGA
>JALSNL010000073.1 GCA_026987055.1 Melioribacteraceae bacterium
AGTTCAAAATCAACATAGTTTCCTCCGGCTGATCTTTCCGCATAAACCGAACGTGTACCTTTTATTGTTTTTGCAACTTGTTCTATTTCCTTACCGATTTTTTGAAGAACTTTAATATCCGGTCCGCCTATTTTAATTCCAACCGGTGTTTTTATTCCTGTTGCCAGCATATCTATTCTGGTTTTGATTGGCATTGTCCATGCGTTAGTTAATCCCGGAATTTGTATGGCGGCATTTAATTCTTCTACAAGACTTTCTGGTGTAACGCCGGGTCGCCATTGACTTTTCGGTTTAAGTTGAATAGTTGTTTCAATCATAGAAAGTGGCGCCGGATCCGTAGCTGTTTCCGCTCTGCCAATTTTACCAAATACAGATTCAACTTCCGGAAATGTTTTTATAATTCTATCTGTCTGCTGCAAAATCTCTTTTGCTTTTGTTACTGAAATTCCGGGTAATGTTGTAGGCATGTAAAGTAAATCTCCTTCATACAACGGAGGCATAAATTCCGAACCGAGATTTTTATACGGAATATATGTTGCCAGCATTACTATTAAAGCAATTATAAGAACCGCCCAATGTCTTTTCATCACAAAATCAACAATCGGATGGTATATCTTTGCCAAGAATTTTGTTATTGGATTTTGTTCTTCCGAACGCATTTTACCTCTAACAAAATAACCGAGTAAAACCGGCACTATTGTAACGGCAAGAATTGCTGCTGCTGCCATAGAGTATGTTTTTGTATATGCTAACGGTTTGAATAGCCTTCCTTCTTGCATTTCCAAAGTAAATACCGGCAAAAAAGAAACGGTAATAACCAGTAAAGAATAGAAAATTGCAGGACCAACTTCTTTTGCCGATTCTAAAATTACAGCCCAATGTGGTTTCCTTTTATTTTCCGGTAGTTCCTGTTCTCTTGTTAAATGTGTATGGGCATTCTCCACCATTATTATTGCTGCATCAACCATAGCGCCAATGGCAATCGCAATTCCCCCAAGCGACATAATATTTGCATTTATACCTTGATAGTTCATTATTATATAGGCAGCCAACACTGCTGTTGGCAATGTAAATATTGCAACCAAAGCGCTACGGACGTGCAGCAGAAATATTATTATTATAAATGATACTATTAATATTTCTTCGATCAATGTACTTTTCAAATTATTTATTGCGGCATTTATTAAATCCGATCTATCGTATGATGTTACTATTTTAACATCTTCAGGCAATGATGATTTCAATTCTTCCAAACGATTTTTTACACGTTTAATAACATCCAACGCATTTTCACCATAACGCATAACTACAATGCCACCGACTGTTTCTCCTTCACCGTTCCAGTCTGCAATACCACGGCGTAGTTCCGGACCAATATCTATGGTTGCAACATTTTCCAGATAAATAGGCGTTCCGGTTTTAGAGGAATAACCAATAGCTACTTTTTTAAGGTCTTCTTTGCTTTTAATGTAACCTAGCCCGCGAACCATAAACTCCATTTCACCCATTTCAAGAAGTCTTCCACCTACATCATTGTTGCTTTTTTTAATTGCCATTTTTACTTTACTTAAAGGAATGCCGTAGGAAGCCAGTTTATTTGGGTCTATATTTACTTGGTATTGTTTTACAAATCCACCTATGCTGGCAACTTCGGAAACGCCTGAAAGTGCCGATAATTCATATCTTAAAAACCAATCTTGTATAGAACGGAGTTCTTGCAAATCCCGTTTGTCCGATTCGAGTACATATTGATAAACCCAACCAAGTCCTGTTGCATCCGGTCCTAAGGTTGGTGCAACTCCTTTAGGCATATCTTTTTGTAAAGAACTTAAATATTCAAGAACTCTGCTTCTTGCCCAGTAAATATCCGTTCCATCTTCAAAAATTATATAAACCATTGAAAAGCCGAAAAACGAATAACCGCGAACAGTTGACGCAAACGGTACCGAAAGCATTTTGGTAGTTAGCGGATATGTTACTTGGTCTTCAACTATTTGCGGACCTTGCCCGGGATACTCTGTATAAATAATTACTTGTACATCACTTAAATCGGGCTGAGCATCTACCGGAATATTTTTTAGAGACCATATTCCTCCGGCTATTAACACTATGGTCATTAGTATTATCATAAATTTATTATTGATGGACCATTCTATTAATTTTGATATAATTCCATCTTTTTGATTATCTGTTGCTATCATATTTTTTCTCCAATTAAAATGGAACGCAGATTTTTATGATTTACTATGATCAAAACTGATTATAATAAACACAATTGATCCGTGTTCTACTTAAATTCAAATCCGTTTTGTTTTAAGTTTGCTTTTACTTCATCAATTGTATATTCTTTTAGAAACATATTACATACAGGGCATCTTCCGTCGTTATCGCTTAAAACATTCCAATCCATCGGGCATTCATATATTTTTCCGTCATTGTTTTTATCAATTTGTTTTACATTTATTATTCCGCTTCTTACAATTGATTCTGCTTCTTTATGGTTGTGTTCTTCTCTTTTTACGGAATTCTGTTCCATGTTTTTCATTTCTTCTTCATTCATCTTACTACTATCCGTTTTTTCTTGTTTTGGTGTAGAAAATAATTTAACCGCAGAACGTAAACTACTTTCGGAATCAATCATAAATTGGCCTGAAGTTACAATTGCATCGCCTTCTTTTACACCGGATAATACTTGATAATATCCGTTTGCATATAAACCAAGTTTAACATCCACCGGTTTGAATTTTCCGTCTCCCAATGAAAGTATTACTCTGTTTTCTTTGCCGCTTCTAATTACTGCTGTTTCCGGAACCGTAGGATAATCTTTACTGCGTTCCCCTTTAATTACTACATTAGCAAACATTGAAGGCTTCAACTCGTTATTTGTATTTACAATATCAACTCTAACAGTAACAGTTCTGGTTTTAGAATTTACTGTCGGATATATGAATGTAACCTTTCCATTATAAATTTTATCCGGTCTATAGCTAAAGCTTATTTCAACGTTAGAACCTACTTTTACTTTATTAAGTTCACTTTCGTAAATATCCGCTTTAAGCCAAAGTTTTGATAAATCGGAAATTTTTAATATTTCTTTTCCCGCTTTAATCATTTCACCTTCAAGAATATTTTTAGTTAAAACCGTTCCGCTAAACGGAGCATATAATGTCATATACTTTTTAATTTTTTTTGTTTTAATTAGTTTGTCTATTTCGCCTTTTGTGATATCAAATAGTTCTAATTTTTTAATTGCATTATTTAGCATATTGTTTTTAGCTTGTATTCCAACCGAACTTTTATAATTAAGTGCCGTAATAACTTCTTGTTGTGCAGCAACTAATTCAGGCGAGTAAATATCAACAAGTTTTTGTCCCTTACTTACTTTTTGTCCTACATAGTTAACATAAAGTTTTTCAACCCAACCATTTATTTTTGTTGTAAGAGCAAACTCCTTTCGTTCATCTGTTTCAAGTGTTCCGTTTGTATATACCGTAGCCGATAATTCTCTTTTCTTTACAAACTCCATCTTTACATTCATACTTTGTTGGGTTGAGCCGTCAACTGTTACAACTCCGGAAGCACCTTCTTCATCTTCATAAACCGGAACCAAATCCATTCCCATTTGTGATTTACCCGGACTATCATAAACTTCGTTAGGATTCATTGGAGCACGCCAATAAATTATTTTTCTTTCACCTTTTGATTTTGCAGAACTTTTGCTTCCGCTTTTTATAGGATTAAGCTTCATTCCGCATATCGGGCAGTCTCCGGGCTCTGTTTCAATTATATCCGGATGCATTCCGCAAGTATAAAGTTGACCGTCTTTATCTACATGTGTATGTTCTTCAGAGCTTTTATTACTTCCAAGTAAATAATAACCACCTGCACCTAAAACAATGCCTAGTAAAAGTAAAATTGAATAAATTATTATTTTGTTTTTCATTTCTTTTCTCCCTTGTCCGGCGAAGCTTGTTTTTTAAGCGAAGACGGACGTTTTTTAATCTAAATTTCTATTTTCTATTTCCTATTTTAGCACCGACTAAAAACTCAAGTTTTGCAATGTTCTTTGCATAATCAGTACGAATTTTAATTAAGTCTGTTTTAATTTTAAGAATATCATTTTCAGCATTTATAACATTAACAAAGTCAATTCTTCCAACTTGATAATCAGCCAAAGATGCTTCTAAAGCTTGTTTTGCTTGAGGAAGTAAAGTTTTTGAAATTAGATTTTCACGTTCTTTTATTTCATCTAACTTTGCTGTTATTTTAGCAAATGATTGATTTAATATTTGTATCGAAGAATTATATCTGTCTCTATTAAATTCTTGTAAATATTTTGATTCATTTACTTTTGCCGAATTCTTTCCTCCATAGTTTAGCGGTAACGTAATACCAACTACAACAGAAAAGAAATCATTTAAATCCACTCCGGTTAATCCGTTATAATCTCTTTGAGAATATTGTAAGGCAAGCTTAAAGTTTGGATAGTAAGAGTAATCCGCTAAATTTTCTTTAATCTTAAACTTCTCTTCAGTGTATTTTATTCCTTTTAGGAAAGGTCTATTTTTTACGGCTGTATTTATTAAATAATTACTTGAATAAAGATTATCATCTAATGACTTAATAGAATCAGTTATTATTACCGAGCCTTTATCTCTAAGTAAAATGGCATTTAATTCCGCCAAGGTCGAATGTTCTTTACCATAGAGCATTTCTAT
>JALSNL010000074.1 GCA_026987055.1 Melioribacteraceae bacterium
TAACGGAATCATCTTGACCTAATATCCAAAGCACAATAAAAAGAGCCATCAATGCAGTAACAAAATCTGCATAAGCTACTTTCCATGCACCACCATGATGACCATGTCCGCCTTCAATTACTTTTTTTATTATTATCGGTTGTTTCTCTTCAGCCATAATTATTCACTCTTTCCACGTAAGTAACTTTCCAATTCGGAAAATGATGGTCTTTCACCAGGCAACAAAGTACGCCTTCCTATTTCTACAGCTACTATGGGAGGATTTCCCTTCGCATATGCTATTACACATTCTTTTATTGTTTCCAAATATCTGGCATCACCCTCTAACATATGTTCAATATTTGTTGCTACGGGGCCAACAAAACCATAAGATAATAAAATACCTAGGAATGTTCCCACCAAAGCAGCTGCAACATGATGCCCAACTTCAGCAGCTCCGGCATCTATACTACCCATCGTAACAATAATACCTAGTACGGCTGCTACAATTCCTAAAGCCGGAAAACCATCACTAAGCTTTGTGAGTAATGCATGTGTTGGATGTGAATCTGTTTTAAATGATTTAATCTCAATATCCATTAAAGCTTCTACTTCATGAGGGGGGACACCTCCGGAAAGCATTACTTTCAAAGTATCACAAAGGAAAGCCGAGGCATATTCATTTTTAATTAATTTTTCATCTTGAGAAAGTATTTCACTTTCTGCAGGATTTTCTATATGTTTTTCCAATGAAAGTAAACCGTCCCTTTGTGCCAACAAAAATAACTCGTACAATGCTTTTAGGAGAACAAGATTGTCTTCCTTTGAATGATGTTTGTGTGTAATTGCCCGCGGGATAGCTGCCATAATTTTTTTTAGATCATCCATAGAAGCCATAATTAAAAAACTACCTATTGCGGCTCCTCCAATTGTAATAAACTCGGAAATCTGAATTAAAACCTCCAAGTGTCCGCCTGCCATTGTAAAACCTACTACAAGGCTGACCATTACCACTATTGCACCAACTATAATTAACATAATTTATACTTTATTTATTTATGAATATTGTATTTTAATTTCTTTAATAATTTGACTTAACTGTTTAATTTTTACATCGGCAAACATCCAATCCGATGGTTTCTGATAAATTTTGCTTTTTAGTTCTTCACTTATTTTTATAATTCTTTCTTCTTTAAGTTTATTACTGTTAATTAAAAAATATTCGGCAATTTCTTTTATCGTTTTACCATCTCTCCCATTAATAGCTTTTTGAAAACTATTTCTTTTTTCTTCGAAAGTATTTATTAAGTCATTTGCCGTTTCTTTTTTTTGCTGTAAAATTTCCGAGTTTTCTATAGTGCCGGTTCTTTTTATTTCAAAATATTTGCCGCCTAGTAATTCATCAACTGTTGCTTTTAGTTGTTGAGTATTTATAGGTTTAGATAAAACTCTATCGGCTCCTCCCTCGATTGCAGCAAGAACATTTTTTCTTGCAGTATTGGCACTTATAACAATTACCGGAATATCTTTTATATCATTAAGAACTTTTTTTAGCTGAAGCATTTTCAGTCCGTCAATATTAGGCATCATTAAATCTAAAAAAATTATATCCGGTTTAAACTCTGCAGAATATTGAATACCTTCGTAACCGTCACAACTTGTTCGAACTTCGAACATATAACGTTCTAAAAATGTTTTCAGATACTGTAGTATCGAATCATTATCGTCAATAATTAAGACTTTTATATTATTTTTTTGCATTTTTATTAATTTTATTTATTTGCAGTGTTTTTAAATCTTTTGCCAAAGTCTTTTTACTATTAACTACTGCTTGTTTAGCATGGTCTTTTACAAGAGCATAAACTTCTTCTCTAAATATTTTAATTTCTTTAGGAGCTTCAATTCCTATTTTAATATTATTTTCCGATATTGAGATAATATTGATTACTATATCTTTGCCAATTCGAATTTTCTCGTTTTCTTTTCTTGATAGTACAAGCATTTTATTTTCTTTTTTAATTGTTTACAAATAGTTGGTAGTTAATAGGATAAATATCGTTATCTAATAATTTTTGGTAACCTTTTCTATCATTTTTATGGATAAAGACGGGAGCTTTAAGATTAATTGTAACATTCTCCGGTTCTTTATCAAGTTTAACAATTCCATACGGTTCATAATCTTTTGGTGTTTCGTAATCGGGTTGTAAAAGATTTATTGAAAATATCGGGAAAATTATTTCGGGTTCATCGATTGATGTTAACCAAACAAAAAGACCTTCTTCTTCTTGAATTAATAGAAATTTTTTAAGGTCTTCAAATCCGAATAACCCTTCAGGAAATTCGATAATTGAATTATCATCAAATTTAATTTCTCCGAATTGTTCATTTTTAATTATCATTTTTTTCTCTTATTTATTTAGAATTACAATATCTACTCTTCTGTTTTGGGCTCTAGCTTCTGCCGTACTATCTTTAACAACAGGATTAAATTCCGCATTACCCACAATAGCAACTTTTTCTTGATTTAATCCTTGGTTTTTCATCAAATAATATGCTGTATTTGTTGCTCTGGCTATAGACAAATGCCAATTAGAAGGAAATTGCGCTGTATGGATAGGAACATCATCCGTGTTTCCTTCAACTCTAATATCATTGGGCAATGTTTTTAGTATTTGTGCTATTTTTGCTAAAATAGGTTTTGCTTCTTCCGATAGTTTTGCTTGCCCTGATTGAAACAAAATTTTATTTAGAATACTAATTGTAAAACCACGCTCATTTTCCGTTAACTTAACATTATTTTGAACGTTATATTCTTTTATAAAATTCTCTACTCTAGCTTTTAGTGTTTCTTTATCACCAACTAAATCCAAACGACTATTATGATTTTCAGTTGGAAGAATTTCTTTAGAACCAAAAAAAATACCTGCTTGATTCATAAATTTCTTATATTTTGCAGAATCAACATCTGAAATAGCATAGAGAATTATAAATAAACCCAGCAGCAATGTTATTAAATCTGCATAAGTAAGTAAGTATCTTTCCGCACCGGCAGTGTGGCTTTCTTGCAAATCATAATCGCTATCTATCTTGCTACGGAACCGTCTTGTTCTTTTTGCGGCAATAAGCTCATCAATCTGGATTTGACTATCGAGGGTATCTCCCCGCTCTGAATCGCCATTACGCCTTCTAAGGACAGCTCCATCATTTGTTTTTCTTCTAAGTGGCATTCTTTTAATCTGTCTGATATTGGTAACCAAAGTAAATTAGCACTAAGTATTCCCCATAATGTTGCTATAAAAGCAGTAGCAATATTATGGATTAATATTGTCGGATCTTGACCGGCATTTGCAAGCGTCATGATAAGACCCATAACTGTTCCGATAATTCCCATTGTTGGGGCATAGCCCCCCATTTTATTAAATATGGAAATGAAGGAATTATGTCTGTTTTGCATTGCTCTTATTTCTCCTACGGCAATACTTTCTAATAAATCAATATCTGTTCCATCCATTACTAAATGGATTAATTTTTTTGGAAATGGATAAAGTAACTTTGTAAGTTGACCTTCCATTGCCAGAATTCCTTCTTGTCTGCTTTTTCTTGCAACAATTACAAAGCCGGAAATCAAATTTTTAATATCATACTTTGGCGGAAAATACGCCATTTTAATTAGTTTAAATATCTTTGAAAACTTTTCGAACCCAACACCAATAATAGTTGCGGCAAATGTTCCTCCAAAAACAATAATCATTGACGAAGCTATAAATAAGGCTCCGAAAGAGCCTCCTTCCATGTAATATGCTCCGAATATTGCAGCAAAGCCTAAAACTAAACCAAAGACACTACCAAATTTTTTTAACATTACAAGTAATCCATTAGTGATTTAGGTAAAATCATAGATGATATTTTATAAGTTAAATCCAGTGTATATTGATTGTTTTGAAGATCTATTAAAGCTTTACTAACATCAACATCTTTTTCAGCTGATAATAATTCCATAACCTCGGTTTCTCTGTTTCTTAAAACAGCTTCAGTTGATTCAAGTTTATTATATACACCGCCGGCTTTTGATAATTTATCTAATACATGTTGGTGAAAATCAGTAACCATTTGAACTTGTTCGGCAGTTGGCTTTTTCCCCTCTTTTAATCCATCTCTAATTGCAATTAGCGTATTAAAAATATCTGCTTTTTGACTTAAAGTACTTTTAAGATTAGTTGCAGAATCTTTTTCGTTTATTCTAGATATATCAATAACAAAATCTATTTTGTTATTAGGTATTTCAACATGTATTTCTCCGAATGTATCGCTTCCTATTGCTTCAAATTTTCCTGTATCCGAGTTGAATTTTACATCTGTTACAGTTTCATCTTTAATTGTGTTTGAATCGGAATCTACAACTGTATAGTTTAATTCATAAGTATTGTCAGCTGTTTTTTTATAATTCATATTTAGCGTATATTCATTTCCTTTTGCATCATAAACTTTACTACTGGTAGTTTGAACATCGCCAACAGCAGTGTTGGAACTAAGATTTCCGGTTTGGGCAGAAACACTTTGGAATAATTCTTTACCCGAAATATTAAACTTCTGTTTTATACCACCGGATATTCTAACTTCTTTATCACCACCGATATGATTAGCATTTACCGTAACCTTCCCGCTTGCTTCATCGTACGAAAAAGGTTTAGAGCCATTTTCTGCGCCGCCAAAACTATACTGTCCGTTAA
>JALSNL010000075.1 GCA_026987055.1 Melioribacteraceae bacterium
AACAAATACAATTAACTATGGTAAAACTTTACCGTTGGCTCAAGGTATTAAGTTTGATATTTAAGTTAGAAGTAGTTTGAAGCATGCATTTTAGGGACGAAAGTTTTTCGTCCCTTTTTGTTTTGGTGATAGCATAAAATTAAAAAATTAATTTTGTTATTTTTCAATATGCGGAAAAAAATTAAAAATGAAATCTCCTATATAAAAAAGCAATTTCGTAGTTTGGATAAAAAAGTTGTAACAATTTTTATAAGTGTTGCAATACTGCAAACAATATCTTATTACTATACATCGCGTTTGTTTTTTAATCAAAAAATTTATTCCTATTTTGAAGACAATTCCAAACTTGACCTATATGAATTTCTATACTGGTTCATTTCCGATTCTTTTATTTTACTTCTTATTCCTTTGCTTATAATCAAATTTTATTTTAAAGAAAACATTAACGCTTATGGAATTAATCTTAAAAATTTTAAGCAGGGAATATTAGTTACAATAATTACCGGAATTTTTATATTGCCTGTTACGTATTTTATTTCAAAATCGGCAAGTTTTAATAATTTTTATCCAATGTATTCAAATCTTGATGAAAGTATTAAAACCTTTCTAATATATGAGTCTTTCTTTTTGTTTTTTTTATTTGCTTGGGAATTTATTTGGCGGGGTTTTATGCTATTTGGCTTAGAAGAAAAATTCGGATGGTATGCAATTTTTATTCAAATGATTCCGTTTGTTATTTTACATAACGGGAAAGCTGCTACGGAAACATTTAGTTCTATTCTCGGAGCATTATTTTTAGGAGTTCTTGCTCTTAGAACCCGGTCAATGGTTTACGGTTTTATAATTCATGCAATAATAATTCTTTCTTTGGATGTTTTTGCAATCATAAAATGAACAAACTATATTTAAAAAATTTATTTAATTTTACTCAATAGAGTAAACTGAATAAAAAATAATTCGATAGGAATATTATATGAAATTTTCATTAAATGTAGATCACGTGGCATTTTTAAGAAATGCAAGAGCAGAAGAAAATCCTGACCCCGTTACATTTGCACTAATGGCAGAACAATTTGGTATTGACGGTATTGTTGTTCATCTTAGAGAAGATAGAAGACATATTAACGAAAGGGATCTTAGACTGTTACGGGAACAACTTAAAACAAAGCTTGATTTGGAAATGGCTGCCGTTCAAGAAATAATTGATATTGCGTGCGATGTTCAACCCGACTTGGTTACTTTGGTTCCTGAAAAAAGAGAAGAGCTTACTACCGAAGGCGGATTAAATGTAATTGATAATCTTGAATTGATAAAAAATGCAATTGAACGGTTGCATCAGGAAAATATTCCTGTATCTTTGTTTATTGAACCTGATATTACTCAAATTGATGTCTCTGCTGAAATAAATGCCGATTTTATAGAAATTCATACCGGTGTTTTTGCAAATACTCAAACAGAAGAAGAAATGTTTGATGAATTGGAAATTATTAGACAAGCAGCAAAACATGCAAAGAAATTAGGACTCGGTGTAAATGCAGGGCATGGTTTGAATTATCAGAATATTAAAGAATTTATTGCAATAAAAAACATTGATGAAGTCAGCATTGGACAAGCTGTTATTGCCAGAGCGGTTTTTGTCGGTTTGGAAAAAGCAATTAAAGAAATGATAGAGTTAATAAACAAATAGTATGGTAATTTGTTCCCGGAGTAAAAAATGAATAAAATATTATTTTTAATATTCTTTTATGCTTTCAGTATTTTTGCACAATATCGGAATGTTCAAATTAATAATCCGGAAAGTAAAAATCCGAATGAAGTTACAATTGCAATCAATCCTAAAGATCCTGCTAAAATGGCAGCAGGTGCAAATATAAATTACATTTACTCAAGCTCGGATAGTGGTAAAACATGGTCGGAAAGTTTACTTTCTTCTTCATTAGGTGTTTGGGGAGATCCTAGTGTTATTTATGATTTAAACGGTAATTTATATTTTGCACATTTATCAAATCCGGCTACAGGGCATTGGGTTGATAGAATTGTTGTACAAAAATCTGTTGATAACGGAGCAAATTGGAATGATGGAGCCGGAATTGGTTTTAAACCGGAACCTTTTGTTCAAGATAAAGAATGGCTTGGTGTTGACTATACAAACTCTCCATACAAAAATAGTATTTATGTTGCTTGGACAGAATTTGATAATTACGGTTCGTATGACCAAAACGATAGTTCCAGAATATTATTTGCTCGTTCTACCGATGGTCTTTCTTGGTCTTCTCCGGTTAGAATTAGTGACCATGGAGGTAATTCTGCCGATGACGGAAATACTGTTGAAGGAGCAGTACCTGCAATTGGACCTAATGGAGAAGTTTATATCAGCTGGGCAGGACCTTTAGGCATTATGTTTGACAAATCTACCGATGGCGGACAAACTTTTGGCAGTGACATTTTTGTAACATCTCAACCGGGCGGGTGGGATTTTAATATTCCCGGAATCCAAAGATGTAACGGAATGCCAATAACTGCTTGTGATATTAGCAATTCTCCTTACAAAGGTAATATATATATAAATTGGTCCGATCAAAGAAACGGCGAAGATAATACAGATATTTTCTTCATAAAATCAACCGATGGCGGTAAAACATGGGGAAGTGTTGTAAAAGTAAATAATGATAAAACTACCAGACACCAATTCTTTTCTTGGATGGATGTTGACCCGATAACAGGTTACATTTATATAGTTTTTTATGATAGAAGAAATACTTCCGGAACCGAAACGGAAGTTTATCTTGCAAGATCAAAGGATGGTGGAGCTACTTTCGAGAATTTTAGAATTAGCGAAAATTCATTTGATCCTGTTGCTACAAAATTTTTTGGAGATTATGTTGATATTGCTGCCTATAACGGAAATGTAAGACCAATTTGGATGGCAATGAATAATAAAGTTATGAGTGTATGGACTGCATTAATAAATGATCCGGAGCTTGTTGTTGGGGTAGAAAAAAGAGAAGTAATAAACAATTTTGAACTGTCGCAAAACTATCCGAATCCTTTTAATCCAACAACAACAATACAATATACAATTCCCAATAAAGTAAAGACGATGTTTACAACGTCTCAACAAGTACAATTAAAAGTGTATGATATGCTTGGAAGAGAAGTAGCAACATTGGTAAACGGGAAAAAAGCACCGGGTATTCACGAAGTTACTTTCAATGCAAATAATTTACCAAGCGGTATATATATTTATAAAATCACCATTGGGAACTATTCGGATCAGAAAAAAATGATTTTACTGAAGTAAGCTGTGGATAAATTACTTAAGAGAAAATTGGAATATCATTATCAAAAGTTTGATTATTCCCAAATTTATCCTGATCCTCTGATCTTTCCGCATAGATTTAAAAACGAACTTGATATAGAAATATCAGCATTCATTTCAAGTATATTTGCTTATGGAAATGTAAAGCAAATAATCAATTCATTGGAAAAATTGCACAAACTTTTTGGGGGTAAACCTGCGGAGTTTATTTCCAATTTCCAAAGCAAACAACATAAAATATTTTTTAAAAATTTTAAGCATAGATTTTATACCGGAAATGATACAATAATTCTTTTTGAAATTCTAAAATCTATTTTATCTGAATATGGTTCAATTAAAAAATTATTTCTGCAACATTATTCAAACAAAAATGAAAATATAAAAGATGCACTATCTCAATTCTCATATAATATAATTAAGATTGCAAAAAGGTATGGGAATGAAAGCAGGGGAGTACGGTTTATGTTTCCGAACCCCAATAATGGCAGTGCTTGTAAGCGCATGAATCTTTTTTTACGTTGGATGGTAAGAGATGATGAACTTGATTTCGGTTTATGGAAAGAGATATCAACATCACAACTAATTATCCCTGTAGATACACATGTCGCAAAAATCAGTAGTAAAATAGATTTAACAAACAGAAAAAATGTTAGTTGGAAAATGGCGGAAGAAATAACGGAAAACCTTAAAAAATTTGATGCAAAAGATCCTGTAAAATATGATTTTGCCATTTGTCATATTGGTATTAGAAATCAACAATTTTAAAATAAAACTTGACAAAAATAAAATATATCCATAACTTTCGGTCTAAGAATGACTAATAGTCAGTAAGCGAATAATATTCAGAGTAATCATGGGAACAGCAGAAAGAAAAGAAAGAGAAAAATTACAACGACGAAAAGATATAATTGATGCCGCAGAAATTGTTTTTTTTGAAAAAGGGTTTGATAATACAACAATGGATGAAATTGCCAACAAGGTTGAATTAAGTAAAGGCACTCTTTATTTATATTTTAAAAGTAAAGAAGAACTGTTTTTGGAAATTATCAAACGTGGGGAAAAAATACTTACAAATCTTTTTGTTAAAGCTATTAAGAAAGAAAAAAATGGACTTGACAAAGTTAAAGCATTAGGCGAAGCATTTATTAAATTTTCTACTAAGTATCATGACTATAACAAAGCTTACATGACAGATTATCCGAAAATTCAAGAATATAGAAGTGAAGTTGGCTATACTTGCGAACAAAATACCAATGATGGGAATTCCGTTTTTATTGAAGTTATTAAAGAAGGTATTGCCGATGGCTCTATCAGAAAGAACATTGATCCTGTTAAAACATCTCTGCTACTTTGGGGACAAACTATTGGCGTTCTGCAAATTATC
>JALSNL010000076.1 GCA_026987055.1 Melioribacteraceae bacterium
TTTTATATCAATCTTAGGGCCGTAAAACGCTCCGCCGCCTTCATCTACTTCGTATTCAAGACCTTGAGAAGTTAAAGCATTTTTTAATGACTCTGTTGCTTTATCCCATAAATCATCATTGCCAACGGCTTTTTCAGGTCTGGTAGAAACATAATATTTAAGACTTTCAAAGCCAAAAGACTTCCAAATATATAAAGAGAAACGAATAACTTCAACTATCTCATCTTCAATTTGTTCGTGAGTGCAAAATATGTGAGCATCATCTTGAGTAAAACCTCTAACACGAAGCAAACCGTGTAAAACGCCACTTTTTTCATATCTGTAAACAGTACCAAGTTCCGCCCATCTTAATGGTAAATCTCTGTAAGAGCGAAGGTCGGATTTGTATATCAAAATATGAAACGGACAGTTCATAGGTTTTATGTAATATTCCTGATCGTCAATTTTCATAGGAGCAAACATATTCTCTTTAAAATGAGAAAGATGTCCACTTGTTTCCCAAAGCCAACTTTTACCAACGTGCGGTGTATATAGAAGTTCGTAACCGTTTTTTGTATGTTCTTCACGCCAAAAATTTTCTACTGTATTTCTAACTCTTGCTCCTTTTGGATGCCAATAAATCAAACCGGGACCGGATTCTTCTTCGATACTAAAAAGTTTTAATTCCCTACCTAATTTTCTATGATCTCTTTTTTTAGCTTCCTCGAGAAGTGCAAGGTGTTCTTCCAACATTTTTTTCTTAGGAAAACTTACACCGTAAATTCTTTGTAAACTTTGTCTTTTTTCGTCGCCACGCCAATACGAACCGGAAATATTTATCAACTTAACATATTTAATTTTGTTGGTTGATGGAATATGCGGTCCGGTACATAAATCAGTAAAATCACCTTCGTGATATAAACTTATTGTTTGCTTATCATCCAGCTCGGAAATAATTTCCAATTTATATTGGTCATTAGCTTTTTCAAAAAAATCAAGAGCTTTACTTTTAGAAACTTCTTCTCTTTTGAAAGGAGAATCTTTTTGAGCAAGTTCAAGCATCTTTTTCTCTATTTTAACAAGGTCATCATCCGATAGTTTAGTATTAATATCAAAATCATAATAGAAGCCGCCTTCTATGGCAGGACCAACACCAAACTTTGCTTCGGGATAAAGCGCTTGAATTGCATGAGCCATTAAATGAGAAGTTGAATGCCAATATGCTTCTTTACCCAATTCATCTTTAAAAGTAAATAGTTGTAAAGTAGCATCTTCATTTATTTTATAATTCAGATCAACCTTTTTATCATTAACTTTTGCAATTAAAACTTCATCAGCTAATCTTTTGGAAATGGATTCGGCAATTTGATAAGGTGTAATTCCTTTATCAAATTCTTTTTGAGATCCATCGGGGAATGTTATATTTATTTTGTTCATTTTTCTTACTACAACTTTAAAAAAAAACGGAGTAAACTCCGATTGTTGTGGGTTCTAGAGGATTCGAACCTCTGACCTTCTGCACGTCAAGCAGACACTCTAACCAACTGAGCTAAGAACCCAGTTTATTATATTTGAAAAACCTAGTACCGAGGGCCGGACTCGAACCGGCACGGGAGAATCTCCCACTGGATTTTAAGTCCAGTGCGTCTACCAATTCCGCCACCCCGGCAATTGGTTATTCAAATTTTGAATGTCTTCAAATTTATACTTATGAAAACAAAACGAAGTACAAATATATAATTTTGATGTTTTTTATGCAATTAAAATTATTACTTTTTGAACAATTACAATAATTCTTACTTCTTGTAAAATATAAGATTAGAAGAATTATGTAAAAATATGCTTTACCAAAATATTTTATTTTTTGCAAATAACGCATAAGCTTGTGTATTTTAATTTCGGATTTATTATCTGTTATAAGTCAAATTTTAAATTACATTATTGTATAATTTGTTTTTGTTGAAGGCAACCGAATAGTTTGAATCTGTCTTATTCTTATCTTCCTTTTATACTCAATATTTTAACGAACTTATAAAACCACAACAACTATTTTGTTTTTTTTCTAAAGTGTCTCATAATTTCTCTTTCCACTTGATCAAAATCCGGCAAATCTTTTATTTGATCTTTCATAGATTTTTGCCATCGAGCCTTATATTGTGGTAAGCGTTGCTCTAATTTAGTAATAAAGTTTGACGGATTCAGTTCTTTGCTTTTGCATTTTTCAATAAATTCATTTTGATAAAAATCCGGTTTCAATCCGTAAACTTCCGTTAAATACCAGATATCGTAAAAATCCCTTGCCTGCATACGTTGTATTACGGAACGCATTTTTTCAATAAGAATTTCTTCAAGCGGATAGCAAAGCAATTTACTACTTTGTTGATCGGTATAGGTTAGAGCAATAGATTTTCTAATTGGGTTAAATTGTAATTTTTCATTCCTCGAAATATCAATTTTTACACGTTTATTTGTTCCCATTCCACCAAGCGGTCCAATATAGCTTATGTAAAAATTTATTCCTCCGCTTTGGTGCTCATATTCGTCAATTATTTCTAAAGGAATATTAGCTTCTTCATGTATAAATTCAAACACTTCATTAAAGTATTGAAATATTTGCTGATTTAAAATACTATCGTCTAATAGAGTAAAATCAAGATCTTCTGAAAAACGATAATCTTTAAAATAAACTTTCTTCAAAACTGTTCCACCCTTAAAAACAATAATTTTGGAAAGCCTGTTATGAAAAGCAATACCCTGCAATAACCAAGATAAAATATAATCCTTTTCTATTTGCTGATCTCTAACCCCAATGGCTCTAGCTTTTTTTTGTATCTCTCCGGGTTTTATCATGTATAAATCGCATCTCTAATTGTTTCGTTTTCAATATTTTGTTGAATACTCCATTTTGTTATTATTTTGCCATCCTTAGGCAGTTCCGTATCTAAAAGTACAATTGATGCAGTTTTTATTTTTTGAAGGTCATTAATAATATCAGTTTTAACCTCAAGTATTTCCAAAAGAAATCCCAGTCGTTTAATAACAGCTTGGGAATTAAATTTGATTGCATATTCTAATAAGGTGTTAAATCTAATTTTATTTCCTGACAAATATATTGCTCGTGCAATTTCAACAATGCCACCGGCATAATCCGGTTTGAATAAGCAATCAATTATTGTTTTTTCAAGATCAGAACAATTAACTTTATGATAATTATCAATCCAAATCTTTTTTGAACCGAAAAAATGTTTTTCATTATGAAAAATAAATTGAAAATTTACATCTTTTATTTTGATTGTTGATGGTCTTATTTGTCTAGAAACAACAATTTGTTCTTTTAAAGATGGTTGAGTTATTAAATTGTGTATTTGTAAGGCAGAATAATAAGCTATATAATAGTTTGCATCTTGAACTAAATACCCGGCTACCAAATGCCATTCAGGCATAAAGGTTTTAGGGTTTTGTTCGTATGGTATTATATAATACAAACCTCTTTTTAACCTCATTAAAAGTCCTCTACGCGTCATGTCGCTAAGTAATTCTCTTATAGCACCATCGTTGGAATTGGGAAGAGCTTTTTTGGCATGTCCGGTAGTAAAACAATTAATGTCTTGTTCATAAAAAAAAGATAATAATTCATTGGATTGTTTGGATATATACTTATTTCTCATAGTAATATTGTCAGCCCACAACTGATTATAATGATATAATAAATTACCAAAATAAATTAAATAAATCAAAAATTATTATTATTCTTAGTAGAGATATCAGCTTAGTCCTTGTTTTTGAACTTCAAAACAATAGATTATATGACAAAACTATTAATATGGCGTTATATGAGTAATAATATTCAGAATGATTATTTAGGTAGGTGATTTACAAAATCCATAAAAGTTTCTTAGATAATTGTTAATTTCACAAATAAAAATTTATTAATTCCATAACTTGATTATAGTAAGTCATTCCAAATAAATTCAGATGATTAAAAATATGGTAAAGTTTATAAATATTTTCTCTGTACTGCCAACCGTCAGGTAGCGGAAACTCTTCTTGATAAGCTTCATAAAATAAAGAATCGAATCCGCCGAAAATTTTTGTCATTGCCAAATCTGCTTCTCTGTTACCGTAATAAACAGCCGGATCTATTAAACACGCATTTCCGTTTTCATCTACAATATAGTTTCCACCCCATAAATCTCCATGTAACAGAGCCGGTTTTTCTTCGGTTTGTATAATTTTATTTATTTTACTTTCTAATTTTAAGAAACTACTTTTTAGTTCGGCAGTAACATATTTGTTTTTTTCTGCAAGTTTGTATTGAAACAGAAGTCTGTTGTTAAAATAGAATTCCGTCCAGTCATCATTCATCGGTATGTTTTTTTGCGGAGTAGAACCACAATAATTATCTTCGTAAAAGCCGAATTTTTCTGCAGTAAATTTATGCAACTTTGCAACTTGTCTGCCGAAATCTTCAAAAAAATTATTTTTCTTTCTCCCTTCTTGTATAAACTCTAAAATCAATATCTCATCATCATAAAAAATAACTTCCGGAATTTTAATAACGTTTGGTTTAGCCAATTCCGTTAAACCGTTTGCTTCGGCTTTATGAATATTAGGTAAAGCATATTTCTTTATAAAATATTTCTTTCCGCTTTCAGTTTTAATTACTTGCGAATCGGCAATACAACCACCGCCAAGTGAATG
>JALSNL010000077.1 GCA_026987055.1 Melioribacteraceae bacterium
TCGTTAAAAATCGGATCAAGAATTATTTCTTTATAACTTTTCATGAATTTTCTCCATGTAATTTTTTGATGTATGGACCGTAACCATCATCACCTAACCAAAATCTTACTAAATTATTTACACCTCGGGTAGTTAAAGTTGCCCCGGATAAACCATCTACTTCATATTTTGCTTCCGGACTCTTAGGATCTACTTTCCTTTTAATAACTCTTATTTTTAAGTTCCCATTTGTGTCATAAGCTTGTTTGCCAATCCAAATCTTTTTCCACTTGGGATTTTCAACTTCACCACCCAAACCTGGGGTTTCTCCTTGGTCATAAAAAGAAATTCCTTCTATAGTATGAAGATCTTTACCTAACGATATAAAAGCAAACATTGTTGACCAAAGTCCTTTACCGTAAATGGGTAAAATGTATTTTTCCACTTTATCGTTTTTCATTACCTTATATATAATCATATATTTTGGCATACGTTTTATTTTAGCAATATCTTTATCGCCAGGAATATCCTTTCCCCATTTTTTACTGTTGGCAACAGTAAGTATATCAAAGTCTTCTAGATTAACAATTTTATCGAATTTTTCTTTCGGTAAAACTTCTCCGGTTTTAAGTTCAATTATTTCCGGTGTGATATTTTCTTCATAAACTTTATTTATATCTTCACCCTCTTTATATAAACCGCCAACGGTTAAAATATTTTTTAACAAATCGGCTTTTTTATTTTCTTCTTGAATTGGTTTTAATCCCACAGCAGCAGTGGCAACTAAAATAGAGGCTATAAAACAAATACTAAAAGCCACTAACAATGTATTTTTAAAACTAGATGACATTTCTTAATTGTCTCCTTTTAATATTTGCGTTAATTACAATTTTATCAATAATAGGAGCAAACATATTACCAAATAAAATTGCTAACATCATTCCTTCAGGAAAAGCCGGATTAACAACTCTAACAAGAACAACCATAATTCCAATTAACAATCCATAAGCATATTTTCCCGACTCACTCATGGCAGCAGTAACAGGATCAGTAGCCATAAAAACAGTTCCAAAAGCAAAACCGCCAAGTACCAAATGCCAAATAGGTGTTACTTGAAACATAGAATTTGTAGTACTTCCAATTGCATTAAATGTTAATGACATTGCAATCATTCCTACCAAAACGCTAAACATTATTCGCCACGAACCAATTCCGGTAGCAATTAAAATTACTGCCCCAATTAATATTGCCAATGTAGAAGTTTCTCCCATAGAGCCTGGAATTAAACCAATGAAAGAATCCCACCAACTTGCAGAAACATGTAACGCAGAATCTGCAAAACCTGCTAATGGTGTTGCTCTGCTTAATCCATCAACAGCTACCCAAACTTTATCTCCGGAAATTGCAGCCGGATAAGCAAAGAATAAAAATGCTCTTGCTGTTAATGCCGGATTTAGAATATTCATTCCAACACCGCCAAAAACTTCTTTACCAATAACAACTCCGAACGAAATTCCTATTGCTACTTGCCATAATGGAATATGCGGAGGTAATATTAATGGAAAAAGTAAGCTGGTAACAAAAAAGCCTTCATTAATTTCATGTTTTCTAACAATTGCAAATAATACTTCCCAAAAACCACCAACTGCTACTGTAACAAGGTAAACCGGTAAAAAGTAGGTTAAGCCATGAATCATATTTCCTAAAATGGAATTAGGTTCAAACCCGATACCTAACCAGCTTACAAAAGTTTGCTGCCAGTATGACGGTTCAAAATTAGGCATTTTTGAGATTGCTAAATTTGCTTGATACCCTGTATTATAGAGTGCCATTATTACTGCAGGAATAAGTGCTATAACAACAGTAAGCATCATTCTCTTCAGATCTAAAGCATCTCTTACGTGAGAAGCTCTTTTAGTTGCAGTTTTAGGTGTATATAGAAAAGTATCAATAGCTTCGAACAACGGATAATACTTTTCTAATTTACTTCCTTTTTCAAACTGCTTTTCAGTATTGTCTAATATTTTTCTAAGAAATTTCACTATCCTTCCTTATCAATTAACGTTAAATTCCTTCTTAAATTTACTCCGTGATCTATTTTTGAGGGACAAACAAAAGTACAAAGAGCTAAATCTTCTTCATCCAGTTCCAAACCGCCTAATGCTTCAATTTCTTCAATATCGTCCACAGCAAGAGACCTTAATAAAAATGTTGGCAAAATATCCAAAGGCATTACTTTTTCGTAACTACCTACAGGCACAATTGCTCTTTCGCCACCATTTAATGCGGTATTAAAATTAAATTTTTTACTTGGGGTTAAAGCAGAAAGCAATACTTTTTTAACGGAAAACAAATCGGCTTTGGGAATTACCCAACCTAAAAAATCTCTTTTATTATTTTCCGGAAGAACGGTTACTTGTTGATGATACCTACCTAAAAAATCTTCCGGTTTACTTGCTTTTCTACCCGAAAGAACCGAACCCGAAACTACACGAGTATCATTGCCTTTTAATTCCCCGCTACACAATTCTTCCAAGGAAGCACCAATCCTTGTTTTTATATGTCTCGGATTACTAGCCGAAGGTCCGCCTAAGGAAATAATTCTATCAACATTTATTTTACCAGTAGTAAATAACTTTCCTATTGCAACAACATCTTGTAAACCAACATACCAAACTTGTTTTTTTCTGGAAACCGGATCTAAAAAGTGAATATGTGTTCCGGGCAATCCTTTAGGATGAATACCACTGAATTCTTGAACTTTTAACGAGGATATATTTTCCGTAGGTATTTGTGTTCCTTCATCTTTACATAGGAATAAATTGCCCTCGGTCAATTTGGATAAAACCAATAAACCGTTTTTAAAATTTTCTTCATTATCTTTTAGTAAAATAGTAGTAGAAGGTGCCAAAGGATTTGAATCCATTGCCGTAACAAAAATAGAATGCGGTTTAGTTTTAGGATTAGCAACTTTACTAAATGGACGTTCCCTTAACGATGTCCACAAACCGGATTCAATTAATTGCTCTTTTACTTTACTACCATCTAAAGATGAAAGCTCTGCTTTGCTATATTTATTGAATACAATTTCATCATCACCTTCCAATTCAATAACAAGCGAAAGGAAAACTCTTTTTGCACCTCTATTTATTTCAACTACCTTGCCAGTTCCGGGGGAAGTATATTTTACACCTTCCATCTTTTTATCGGTAAAAAGTAATTGTCCTAATTTAACATAATCACCAACGGAAACTAACATTGTAGGTTTAAGTCCAATGTAATCGTTCCCTAAAATAGCAATTCGTTTTGTTTTTTTTGAATCAATATTGCTGGCTGGTTCACCGGAAATTGGTAGGTCAAGACCTTTCTTGATTTTAATAACACTCATATAAATTGTCTCAAACGGAAATTATAAATAATTAAGTTGTAAATTTACAAATATAAATTATTGTTAAAAAGTTTTTTTTTCGGGCAGTAAAATAGGATAATGATAATCATTAAGCAAATTTCTTTTTATTATTTTTCCTTTTTTCAAAAGAGATAACTTAATCATCACTTTTAGAAAAAAAATAATTATACAAATCCTACCAACTAATACAGCAAGGCTTGCATTTAATTCACATTTCCATTTTAATTTTTGCTTCCGAATTGCTATCTAATTAAACCACAATATTCCAATATATTTTTTATCTTTAGCTAGTTATTCATAAAAATTATTCCATAATATATAGGTAATTACATTATGAAAAATCTTGAAAATTATTTTCTACCTTTCAGAAATAAAGTTATCGGCATTAATCAAACATTTGAAACACCTTTTGGGAATAAAAAGATAATCTATGCCGATTGGATTGCCAGTGGCAGATTATATGAAGATATAGAAGATAAAATGCTAAATAATTTTGCTCCTTTTGTGGGCAATACTCACTCGGAATCGAGTATAACCGGAAGTTTAATGACTCAGTCTTATCATAATGCACATAATATTATAAAACAGCATGTAAATGCAAATGAAAATGATGTAATTATTACTGCTGGATTTGGAATGACTGCGGTAGTAAACAAATTACAAAGAATTTTAGGGCTTAAAGTACCTGAACAATTTAACGATTGTATTACATTTAAAGAAAATGAAAAACCTATAGTTTTTATTACTCACATGGAACATCATTCTAATCAAACTTCTTGGTTAGAAACCTTAGCCGATGTTGTAGTAATTGAACCCGATGAAACCGGATTGGTTAGTTTATCGCATTTGGAAGAACTTTTAGAAAAATATAAAAACAGAACAAAAAAAATCGGCTCTTTTTCTGCTGCATCCAATGTTACCGGAATCAGAACGGATTATCATAAAATGGCAAAATTAATGCACAAGTATAACGGTCTTTGCTTTGTTGATTTTGCTGCATCTGCTCCTTATGTAGATATCAATATGCATCCGGAAGACCCCGAAGAAAAACTTGATGCAATCTTTTTTTCACCTCATAAATTTTTAGGTGGTCCGGGCACATCCGGAGTGTTAATCTTTAACAAATCCTTATATAGCCGGAAAATACCGGATCATCCCGGCGGAGGAACCGTGGATTGGACAAATCCGTGGGGCGAACGTAAATATGTTAATAGTATAGAAGCCAGAGAAGACGGAGGCACACCCGGTTTTTTACAAGCAATTAGAACTTCGTTAAGTATTCTTCT